>CAYPYT010000024.1:0-713 GCA_964415105.1 uncultured Planctomycetia bacterium
CGCACTTATTTCGTAGTTTAAAATGTGCAATTAATTAACGTAATTGGTATAAAGAGCACTACCAACCTACGAGGTTGTTGGCGGAGTGAATAGTCGTTCGTAAGGGCACGGCATGCCGTGCCCCTACGATAGGGCGGAGCCTGGTGGCGGGGTTTGTGATCTTTCGTAGGGGCGGCCATTGCGTCTGCCCTTATGGTGTTTCAAATGTACGATTAATTTCTGAGATTTGCGCTATTGTAGTTTTTTTTAACAGGATCCGATATAATTTTTTTTAAATTATTTGACAAGTATGCATACTTGTTGTATACTTGTCATAGAGTTGTAAAAGAGGAGGGATTTAGGATGGGGGAGGATTTGAAATTTCAGTTTTTTGCCACAGTTTCCGACAGAGGGCAGATATTTATTCCGAAAGTGCTTCAAAATTATTTCGGGATCAAGAGTCGGGATAAAGTGGCTTTTGTCGCGAACAAAGACGGGAGTGTTGTCTTTGCAAAAAAGAAAGGGGAAAAATGATGACTACAAAACTTTATACTCACAAAGTTACGATTAATGACAAAAGGCGAAAGAATAAGAAACAAACGGATTCTTTGAGTCGGAAGACTTCAAGAAATTCTATTCATCAGGTGTTCAATCTTTATTTCCGTGACCAGGTAAGAGCGCTTTATCGCACGGTAAGTAAAGATAAATGAGCGCGGATGTGCAAGCGGGAATTT
>CAYPYT010000024.1:723-12505 GCA_964415105.1 uncultured Planctomycetia bacterium
GGTGGGGCATTACGCTCCATCCCTACCCTGAGGAGTAAAATTTGCGAAGGGTCTAAGAATGAATGTTAATAGAGATCCTATTTCATCCGGCAGGCACAGAATCCGGTATCTTTAGCCTTCAAATCAACCTCGTAGGTTGTTGTATGTTCCACCTCGTAGAAGTGATTTCATTCCACTGCAAGATTGTATTTCCAACCGCAATTTACAAAATACCATTCACGATTTTCTCCAGAGGCAGACCCGCCTCCGGAGGGTATTAACTAAACAAAATGCGTAGAAAGCGCTTATGCTTGACGTGGGTGTGCATTTTGATATAATAAAACCCAAGTTTTTGCAAACTAACCTTATGGGAAGGAATCGTATTTATGCGTAAAGTAATTGGTGTTTGTGTCGCTATTTGTTTTTTTGTTAACAATTTAAGTTTCGCGCTTACTCCGGCGCTTAAACTGGGGAATCTTGGCGGGGAAACGTATCATCAGAAATTTTTGTATTATGCCGAGGCGGGGCTTCAGAAAGATCTTCTTGAGCTTAATGATTTAGACGAAATACGTAACGCAACCGAGATAGGAATTGTCAAAGGGGCTTTTCGGAAAAACAAGCGATTAGAAAAAACGCAACGTTATTCTCCCGAACAAACAGTTTTTAATCCTCTCGAAGTAAAAAGCTTTTTCAATCTTGTCGAACATGTGGGCGGGAACATATTCGCGGTACCGATTGTGGTTAAAAAGGAAAGCATAAACGTATGTGAAAAGTACAGGCTTTTGTTTTCAACCAATTATGATGAAAAAAACAATGGATTTCCCGTGTTTTATTGCACTAAAGAAGAGCTTGAAAAGCATAAAGCCTCTATTCGCCGCAGGAATGCTTTGCCGGAAAGAATTGAAAAAGACGCGAAAAATATCAAGCAGTCTCTCAGTCTTTACGGCCGGGAAAATGAAGAAAAAATCGACAAAAAAATAAGAGACCAAATAAAGGGAGGATTCTTCTCGGAATTTGAAGGAAGAGCTGGAGAATTGGAGTGGAACGAAAGATATAAGGAAAGGGAGACCCCTGAAAAATACCTTCCGCGGGAGGACTTAGACTACATTAAAAAGGAGATCGATAAGTTTCTAAAGTTTATTGGCGCGGAAATTAATGCTGAGGAAGCTTTTAAGGGGAAAAATCTTGTGCTCATAAGTTTTGTAAAGCGTAAGTTCTTCCCGATTATTGAAGAAGATGAAAAGAGTTTTCGTGTAACAAGCCACGCGAGTCAAAATGCCGTGTATAAATTTTTGACAAAGGAAAAATTTGATCTATTGACTCAAAAACATGATTTAACGAAATCTGATGTTAAGGCATGTTTAGATGAAATTATCACTGATTTTATTCACGAAATAGGCGTGATTTATGATTTGAAATGGCAGGTTTCCTCGAACAGGATAAAAAACGGCAAAAAAATAACGGTAAACGATTTGGATCTACTGCTTTACAAGTGGCGGCATGATAGAAACGGAATCGACGAAAAACCGGAGCGCAGGCAATATGTTATATCACAACTTGCCAAAGGTCCGAAAAATTTAGACCATCTTTCCGCGGGAGACAATCCGCGTGATTACGCGAACGCGGTAGAGCTTGAACTTGAAGACTACGAGAAAAATCCGCGATGGAAGACAATAGAAGAAGATCTGAAATGGGCAAAAGATAGAGATGACGCCGTCAAGCTAAGAAAAACAAAGAAAGGTTGGAACTTAACGTCTCTTAAAACAGGGGAAAAGGTAACTCCTGATGAAGAAATTGGCAAGATATTAAATGGGCTTGAAGACGTTTACGAAAAACTGGATTCTTGGATAGAGGCGTTTGGTACATTGGATGACAGGTATTTCTGGAAGGAAGAAAGGGAGAAATATTTAAAACTGAGGCAAGGTTATAAGGCTGTAATGACGTATTTTGACGTCTTTAAAGAACTTAGCGGCAATTATTCTTACTCAGGCGGATCCGATCTTGTTGAAAAACGTTTTGGAGAGCAATATAAAGAAAACATAGCACCTCTTTTTAAATCCGACACCAAATTCAAGCGGTTACAGCCGGTAATTAAATACTACATTCTGCCTCTTGAAATCCAGAAATGGATCAGGTTAAGATATCTCGAAATAAGTGGTAAGCATGATGTGTTCTCAATGTTTAGTAAAGACGATAACATAACGGAAAAGCTAATAGAATGCGCAGGGGACTACCTCAAAAAGGCGCGAAAAACTGACATTGTTATGGTTCGGGGCTCGTATCACGCCTCGCCAAGGACGAGAGTCCCTTCACATGTCGGCCGGGGAATAAATCAGAAAGACGCTCTTTTTTGGGAGGGGCAAGGGTTTCTGGAGGCGTATCTTGTGAAAGATGAGTCAGCGGCGAGTGAATTTCCGTTTTTTCTTTTTAATGAAGCGATGCATGTCGGGAATTCAACCGATGTTCTACATGGAAAAATAGAAAAGCCTGAAGACATCGGACGCAAGATCGAGCATATGGAGCTAAGCAGGTATACCGAACTCGACAAAAACTGGCGGAAATATATCACTAAACCGTGGGAACCTATGATAGAGGGAGTGACGGTCGGAAAAACGGACGAAATAATAAGCGCATTCAGTGAAATTAAATCTTTCGCGGAAAATGACTTTTTCGGCACGCTTTTGATTGAAGGGGCGATTGGGACGGGCAAAACTCAATCGAGGGAAGCGATAGAAAAATTTATGGGAATCACAGAATATGCAGATAAAATAAAACGAGTGCATGTTGTAAAATGCGGACAACTTCCGGATGATGAAACAGAACTTAGCCGTTTGTTTTTACAAGGAATTCTGCCGCGATTAATGGAACCCGTTGACCGCTTATTACACAAAAGAAGCTTACTGATATTAGACGAACTTCCAGACGCGTCGCCAAGAGTTCAAAATTTTCTCGTTGGCATTATGAGCGATGAAGGGGAGGCATACCTACCAAGCGGTGAAAAGTTAGATTTGGGGGATAATTTAAAAATCGTTTGCTACGCGAATAAAACCATAGAGGATTTACCTGATTCCGTATTTAGAGCGGACCTAAAAAGCCGTATCGGTCAGACTGTGAAGCTTCCGGATCTTTCGAAACGCGGAGAAGACATGGTCCGCCTGGCGGAGAAGTTTAATTATGATTTTTCGGAACAACTCGGAATTCCATGGGCGCCGATAGATGAGAATCTTGGTGAGATGTTAAAAAACTGGGTTGAGTTTTATGCGAGGTGGAGTTGCCACTATACAACCAGAAAAATCGGTATGGAGATACAGGTAAGAACTTTGAAGAATTTTATGAAGGAACTCGTCTTAACACGCAAGGGACTGCTTGACGACTTGAAAACAAAAGGTGAATTGCGTAAAAAAGGAAAAAAACTGCCGGTAGAACAAAAAGTTCGGGAAATATTCTCTACAGATTACCTCACCATAGCTGACGTTGTGTATGCGAATACAGGTCAATTTTTTGAGAGAAAAGATTACCACGAAGAAACACAATATTTTTTTGCTGAGGAAAAAGAGATTTATAAAAGCTCAAAAAAATATTATTTCAAAAAATACATTTCCGGAAAACCTCTGACACCATATTTTAAAGAACTCGGCGCGTTTGACGGAGAAGGCAATCCTGTTGGTCTATACACAGGCCCCGCGGGTGACCAGCCGGGAATGACGATGATTCGGGAAGGGAATGAGGATATGGGGGATAATTTGGAAAAAAAGTTTCCTGATCTTGCGAAGGTTCTGAATGATATTCCGGATGAGTATAACGATTACGGAGTTGATCATGAGTCGCTTGCTGAGGCTTTAATGAAGGCGCCGTTTGCGGCGGAGTTGAGGTCGCTGGAAACAGGGGATGTAGTGGAATATATGAACAAGTTTTTTAAGAAAGTGTTTGGAGGCAAATGCGAAGTTGAAATCAAGTATGATGAGAGCAGGAAAAATCATACCACCATAGAAACAGATATAGCGGTTGATAATTTGCGTTATGTGCCGGGTGAAATTGCGGATAGTTTGGAACAAGAAAGGGACGCGGAGTGTGAAAAATATCGGTTCCGAGTTGTTTTTGAAAGAACTGTTAAAAAAAATGAGGAAAGTTTATCCGTAGGGATTACGTTTCCTTTTGAGAAGAAACCGACGGTGCATACGCGTTTTTCTACGGGTTCGATGGTACCTGAAAAAGTGACGGATATAATGCAGGGGGTTGCCGCGGAAATGCTTGGGGATAAGAGTCTTCCGGAAGGAGTGCGGAATATTGTCGCGGAGAATGTTATCGATTTTTCGAAGTTGGATGGAAAATCTGTTTTGATATTTTCTAAAACGGCAGTATTTGACAAAGGACTGGGGCTGTTTCTGTCGAAACTGGCGCGGGCGGGGATGAAAATTGCCGTGGTTGCACCGGAAGATGGGCAGAAAGAGGCTATCGCGTTATTAAACAAAAAAGAAAAAGTGGAAATTGTATGTTTGGATGGTGTGGAAGACGCGCTTAATACAATGCCGGCGGATAGCTATTATTATTTCAAGACAAAGGATGATCCCGACTGGGGCGAGACGAGGGGCATCATTCAGTGTGATATTACGGATAAGATCGCGATCATTATCAGGGCGTTGGCTGAGGCGAATCATGTGACGGATGTTAACGTGATTGAGCATATGGAGAAGCTTGCTGATCAGTTTAGGCAAGCGGTGTAAACGGTTGGCCGGTTATGCCCAATGAGTGAATGATAGAGACCCCGGGTCAAGCCCGGGGTAGAAAAGAGTAGTAGGGGCATGCCCCTGTGCCTGCCCTGATAATGAAAAATCGAATTGTCATAAAGGGCAACCACAGGGGGTTGCCCCTACGAAAATTCCGCTTGACAAAGAATGCTAAGTGTGATATTTTCAATGTTCAAATAAGGGGCTTGGAGAATATGAAAACAAAAATGATTAAGAATGAAGAAGTTGTCCACGATTGGTTTGTAGTTAATGTCGCGGATAAGGTGCTTGGGAGAGTTTCGACTCTGATCGCGAGTATGCTGAGCGGGAAGGATCGGCCGGATTATACTCCCAATGTCGATAATGGTGCCGGTGTTGTCGTTCTGAATTGCGGCAAGATAAGAGTTACCGGGAAGAAAGAAAGTCAGAAGGTTTATAAAAGATTTTCCGGTTATCCGAGCGGGCAAAAAGAAGTTGTGTATAAAAAAATGTTCGAGAAAAGTCCGGAATACATCATTAGGCACTCGATTAGAGGTATGCTTCCAAAAAATAAATTGGGAGATAAAATGATCAAAAGATTAAAGTTGTATGTTGGTGAAGAGCATTCTCAAACGGCACAAAAGCCGATTGAGAAAAAAATATAACGTGAGGTTAAAATATGGAAAAACGTATAGAATATGTAGCGGTCGGAAGACGTAAAGAATCTGTCGCGAGAGTCAGGCTTCGTCCCGGAAAAGGAAAAATCCGGGTAAATAAAAGAAGTTTCGAAGATTTTTTCCCCAGAGAGACACACAGAATAGTTATTACGAACCCTTTGAAAACAGCGGGACGAGTGGAAAAGTTTGATGTTTTTGCTTCGATAACAGGCGGCGGCGTAAGCGGTCAGGCGGGAGCGCTAAGACACGGTATAGCGAGGGCTTTACTGCTAAGTGACAGTTCTTTGAGAATTGCTTTAAAAAAGGCCGGGTTTCTTACTCGTGACCCGAGAGCTAAGGAGAGAAAAAAATACGGACAGAAACGCGCCCGTAAGAATTTTCAGTTTTCAAAACGTTAAATTATTTTTCGTTTACGAAAAAAGCAAAGAAGCCGCGGGTAACCCCTGCGGCTTTTGTTATATTAGGGGCACGGCAAGCCGTGCCCGTACGATGTACGATGGATTATGAGGTACGTGGCGGAGTTTGTTGTTTCTTCGTAGGGGCGGACCCGTGTGTCCGCCCGTGAATCTTTTGTTTTTTGTGCTTTGATATTTTGATTTGTTTTGTCTTTAGAATTTTGTCATTTGTCATTAAATAAGGTGAATCGTCCGCCACCAACCTCGTAGGATGGTAGCAAAGAGCACTACCAACCTACGAGGATGTTGGCTGGAGTGAAAGTTTGTTGGTATTTCGTAGGGGCACGGCATGCCGTGCTCCTACGATGTATGAACAAATCAACTTGCGAGGTTGATTTGGGATTTAATGCTTGCATTCAATGGTATTGTAACTATAATTACTCTTATACAATTTAATAATACAATCAATTCGGGGCTTGAACTCGCGTATTTTGGGAAGATTAATAAAGGGAGATAAAATGATTAAAGTTGGGGTTGTTGGCGCGACAGGGTATACGGGGGAGGAACTTGTTGAAGTTCTTCTGCGGAATACGGACGTTCAAATAACTTCTCTTTCGGCGATTATGGATAAAGAGATGTTATTTTCGGATCTGTATCCGAAATTCGGCAAGAAGATTTCCTTGAAATGCGAAAATCTGAATATTGATGAGGTCGCGGAAAAATGCGATCTGGTTTTTCTGGCGTTACCTCATACTGTTTCAATGAAAATCGCGCCGGAATTTATCAAAAAAGGTAAAAAAGTGATAGATCTGAGCGCGGATTACCGATTGAAGCAGAAGACATATGAAAAATGGTATGGAGCCACGCATACGGATGTCGAGAATCTTAAAACGGCGGTTTACGGATTGCCGGAGATCAATCGGGAAAAGATCAAAAAATCCGATTTTGTGGCGAATCCCGGTTGTTATCCTACAAGCGTAATTTTAGGACTTCTGCCGATCGCGGACTTGGTGGCTAATGCCGGTGGTCAGGTTATAGCGGATTCTAAAAGCGCTGTTTCAGGCGCCGGGCGTAGGGCTCTAATGTCCTTGTCTTTCGGGGAAGTTGATGAAAATTTTAAGTGTTATAAAGCCAACGATCATCAGCATATTCCCGAGATGGAATATATTTTGTCGGCTGTCGCCGGAAAGAATTTAAAGATAAATTTTATCCCGCATCTTTTGCCGGTAAAAAGGGGTATCTTGACCACGATGTACATAGAGCATAAGGATCTTCCGGGAGAAAAAGAAATGTACGGTAAGTATGAAAACCGTTTTAAAAATGAACCGTTTGTTCGTTTAAGGCCGTGCGGGGAATTGCCGGCGCTGAAAGACGTGACGGGCACGAATTTTTGTGATATTGGTTTTAAAGTGGCGCGTAAGATGGTGATAATCGTGTCTGTGATTGACAATCTTTTGAAGGGCGCGAGCGGGCAAGCCGTTCAGAATATGAATCTTATGTGCGGCATAGATGAAAAGAACGGGTTGATGTAAACATGGAACATAGCGGAGAGAAGCAAATGAAAGAATATAAACTTCCAAAAGGTTTTTTGGTCAGCGGGGTATATTGCGCGGTTAAGCGCAAAAGAAAGGATCTCTCGCTTTTCTATTCGAAGGTGCCTTGCAGAACGGCGGCGCTTTTCACTAAGAATAGGGTTAAGGCCGCTCCTTTGGTTCTGGCCATACGTCAGCTTAAAAAAAATAATCTTATCAGAGCCGTTATCGTTAACAGCGGAAACGCCAATTGTATGACCGGTCAGCGC
The DNA here is from genome assembly GCA_964415105.1 of uncultured Planctomycetia bacterium. Lineage (GTDB taxonomy): Bacteria > Omnitrophota > Gorgyraeia > Tantalellales > Tantalellaceae > BS750m-G21. The sequence continues at coordinate 8,282 of CAYPYT010000024.1, forward strand.
GGAGTGCGGGATGCCGAGCGCATGGTAAAAGAAACGGCAAAAGCGCTTGGGGTTCGGAAAGATACGGTTTTGGTTTCTTCAACGGGGATAATAGGCAAATTTATGCCTATTGAAAAAATTGTCGGAAATATTGAAAGGCTTGTGAAAAAATTGTCCGAAAATTCGCTTGACGCGGCGGCGGAAGGTATTATGACGACGGATCGTTTTAAAAAGATCCTGACGAAGGAATTTACGGTCGGAAAAAAAAAGGTTACCATAACCGGTGTCGCTAAGGGCGCGGGAATGATAAAGCCCGATATGGCGACGATGCTTTGTTATATTTTAACGGACGCGGATATTACGGATAAGGCGATAGAAAAAGCTTTAGCCGCCACCGCGCGGGTTTCGTTTAACGCGATAACCGTTGACGGGGATATGAGTACCAACGATACGGTTATTATTATGGCGAATGGTGAAGCGTCCAATAAAACCATAAAAGAAAAAGGCGCGGATTTTGAAATTTTCCAAAAAAATTTGGATGAGATCTGCAAAAACTTGGCAAAGATGGTTGTTCGCGACGGCGAAGGAGCTACCAAATTTATTGAGGTTATAGTCAAAGGCGCAAAGTCTTTCGACGCGGCAAAAAAAGCGGCGAATACAATTGCCGAGTCAATGCTTGTTAAATGCGCGGCTTTGGGCGGTGACCCCAATTGGGGTCGAATTGCCTCTTCACTTGGAGCTTCGGGAGTTGTCTTTAACCCAGAGAATTTAGAAATAATTTTAGACGGGGTAACGTTTGTGAAAAACGGCGCGTTTTTGCCGCCAAAAGAGAAATCCGATATGGTTTTTAAAGGCAATGATATTTTGATAGAGGTAAATCTTTATGGCGGTAAAAAAAACGCGACAGTGTTTACGTGTGATATTTCGAAAAAATATATTGAATTTAACGCGCATTATACGACCTGATTCGTATGTCGTATGTAGTATATCGCATGTCGTATATCGTCTAATATTCCGCCGGAGGCGGCCCCGCCTTCGGCGGGGATCTCTTTCGATATACCATATACTACATACGATATACGAAATATGATATACGAAATACGATATAGTGAGGTAACAAATGGAAGAAGCGATAAAAAAAAGTGAAGTTTTGATTGAGGCTTTGCCGTATATAAAAAAATTTTTCGGCAAAGTGATAGTGATAAAATTCGGGGGCAGTTCTCTTCATAATGATGCCGCGCGCGGGATGGTTCTTAAGGACATTGTGTTTATGCGGTACGCGGGGATGAAACCGGTGTTAGTACACGGCGGGGGACCGAATATAAGCGCTAAACTTAAAGAAGCTAATATCGAAACTAAGTTTGTTGACGGGCTTAGGGTTACATGCGAAAAGTCCATGGGGGTTGTAGACTCGGTACTTATGGAAGTAAATAAAAAACTTGTGGATGAGATAAATTCTCTTGGAGGAAAAGCGTTCGGACTAAGCGGGAAGGAAAACAATATCGTGCAGGCCGCGAGGCGGAAGGATATGGATCTGGGTTTTGTCGGGACGATAGAAACAATTGACACAACGATTTTAAACCGGCTTATGGATACACATATGATCCCGGTGATCTGTCCCGTGGGAAAAGGTAAGGATGAGAAGCTTTATAACGTGAACGCCGATGAAGTTGCCGCGAAGATGGCGATAGCTCTTGGTGCCGAAAAATTTGCAGTCCTGACGAATGTCAGGGGAGTGATGAAAGACAAAGCGCATACTGAGTCGTTGTTTAATTCTTTGTCGGCGGCGGAGGCGGCTCGTTTAATAAAAGAAGGCGTTGTTAAGGGTGGGATGGTGCCGAAGATAAAGGCGTGTCTCGACGCGCTTGAAGGGGGAGTACAAAAAGCTCATATTGTTGACGCGAACCTTTCTCACGCTCTGCTTTTAGAAATTTTTACGGATAAAGGGATTGGGACGGAGATCGTTAACGGTTAGACGGTTCGCCGGTTAGCCAGTTTGCGGGTTACGAGTTACAAGTTACAGGGTTCAGGTTGCAGGGTACAGGTTACAAGTTTCAGGGTTCAGTTTACCCGTTTTTGGTGGAAAGGCTGGGCTTTGAAAACTGCCCCTTGAAGTCAATCTGCAAGGTTATATTGAGGTAAGGAGAGAAAAATGGATTTTAACGAAATAAAAAAGTCATATGACGAGTATGTGCTTTCTACGTATACTCGCGCGGATCTCTGTCTCGTTAAGGGAGAGGGCGCGTGGGTGTGGGATATTTCCGGGAAAAAATATTTGGATTTTTTTCCGGGATGGGCTGTCAGCGGAATAGGACACCGCCACCCTAAAGTTGTTGCCAGGCTTAGCGAACAGCTTACGAAGATACTGCATGTGTCCAACAATTTTTACAATGAATTGCAAGGGTGTCTCGCGAAAAAAATAATTGAACATTCGTTTCCCGGTAAAGTGTTTTTCGCGAATAGCGGAGCTGAAGCCAATGAAGGGGCGATAAAATTGGCGCGGCGTTACGGAAAAGGGAAAAGATATGAAATTATTACGATGGAGAAGTCTTTTCACGGTCGGACGCTGGCGACTTTAACCGCGACGGGGCAGGATAAGGTCAAAGTTGGGTTCAGTCCTTTGCCTGAGGGGTTTAAACACGTGCCGTTCAATGATATAGGCGCTTTTCGCGGCGCGGTAAGCGAAAAGACGGTTGCCGTTATGCTGGAGCCGATCCAAGGGGAAGGCGGAATAAATTCGGCGGATGAAAAATACATGAAAGAAATGGAAAAGATCTGTCGGGAAAAGGATATACTTCTCATAGTGGACGAGGTTCAGACTTGTATGGGACGCACGGGAGAGATGTTCGCGTATAAGCTGTTCGGTATTCAGCCGGACGCGATGACTCTTGCCAAGTCGTTGGGCGGCGGACTTCCCATCGGAGCACTTGTAGTCGCGGAAAAACATAAAAATGTGCTTATCGCGGGGACGCACGCGTCTACTTTCGGAGGAAGCCCGATTGTTTCGGCGGCGGCTTTAGGCGTATTTGAAGCTATTGAAGAAGATAATCTCTTGGAGAACGTTGTTCGGATGGGAAAATATCTTGTTTCAAAGCTTACTGATATGAAAAGTCGAAATAGCATTATCGGTAAAATCAAAGGCAAAGGGCTCATGCTGGGCGTTGAATTGAATGTTGCCGACGCGTCGAAGATCGCCGAAGAATGTATGGAAGAAGGTCTTTTGATTAACTGTACGCAGAAAAACATATTAAGGATCATGCCGCCGATTACGGTTTCGGAAAAAGATATTGATTTAGCGATGGAACTGCTTTTTAAAGTTTTGGAGAGAGTATGAAAAAGAAAAATTTGGTTACAGCCGAAGATCTTTCACGAAAAGAGATCTTTGGTATTTTTAAGCTGGCCTCTAAACTGAAAAAAAAACCGTTAGCGAAGAAAAAAGCGCTAAGAAATAAAACACTCGCGCTTTTGTTCCAAAAACCGTCTAACCGGACGCGAATATCGTTTGAAGTGGCTATGGTTCATTTGGGCGGGTATGTTTTATATCTTAGCCCTCGTGAAATAGAAATGGGCAAGCGCGAGCCGGTAAAAGATGTAGCCCGAGTTGTTTCAAGGTATGTCGATGGTATTGTGGGGCGCGTTTTTCATCATCAGGATATCATGGATCTATCAAAGTATTCAGATGTTCCGGTAATTAACGGATTGTCCGATCTCGCTCATCCGTGCCAAGCGCTTAGTGACATTTTTACTGTGATGGAGAAAAAGAAAGGTCTCAGGAATGTTACGATTTCGTACGTCGGAGACGGGAATAATGTGCTTAATTCACTGCTTTTGGTTGCCGCTAAAACGGGTGTGAATATGAAAGTCGCGACTCCAGGCGAATACCGGCCGAAAAAAGAAATTTTCGATGAAGCCGTGGAAATAGCGAAAAAAAACGGAGCGCGCATAGAAATGTTTCAGGATGTGTGCGAGGCTGTTAAAGGAAGTGATGTTGTTTATACCGATGTTTGGATCAGTATGGGACAGGAAGCCGAACGCGAGAAACGCCTAAAAGATTTTGAGGCGTTTCAGGTTAACGCGTCTCTTATGCGCGCGGCAAAGAAAGAAGCGCTCATTATGCATTGTCTGCCCGCGCACCGCGGAGAAGAAGTGACAGATGTGATCGACGGGAAAAATTCAATTATTTATGACCAGGCGGAAAACAGGATGCATGTACAAAAAGCGATCTTGTTGAAGATGCTGGGGTGA
>CAYPYT010000025.1:0-1465 GCA_964415105.1 uncultured Planctomycetia bacterium
TGACCGAATTGATAAAAGCCGTACCCGGATAACTTTCAAGCGCCGCTTTTATAACGTCCGCGTCAGTCGAATCTATCATAAGCGGAATTTCAACATTCCGCCCCAGACGCCGGGTGATCAAGACGGAATCTCTTTTTTCCGTCGCGCGTTCGGAGAGAACCATGCAGACATCGAGCATCCCGGCACCCTGCTTCTCTTGAAGTTTGCCTAACTCAATAATCTCGTCATATTTTTCCTGCCGCAATAAATCCTTTACTTCGCGTGAACCCTGGGCATTTATGCGTTCCCCGATTTTTAAAGGACGCTCCATTTTGCCGATATCAAACCCTTTATAAAAACCGGCATAAAAATGTTTCACGGCACGCGTTTGTTTTCTATGGGTTCCTATTGCCAAACGCATGGCCTTTATATGCTCAGGAGTCGTTCCACAGCATCCGCCGACGACATCTACTCCGTATTTCCGGACAAAACGGGCTATTATTTCAGCCATCTCGCGCGGTTCGAGAGGATAAACAGTTTTTCCTTCGCGTGAGACCGGAAGTCCCGCGTTTGGAACAGCTGAAAAATAAACAGGTGAATTCTCGCTTAAGAATTTGATCGGGTCTTCCATCTCTTCGGGACCGGTACTGCAATTTATGCCTATAACATCAAGTGAAAGATGCCCTAAAACCGCCATACAAGCCGAACTCCGGGTGCCCAATAACATGCGCCCGTTATTGGAAAGCGTCCATTCGGCCATTATCGCGAGATCTTTCCTCTTTTCTTTAAGGGCTTCTTTGATCCCGCGAACAGTGGCTTTTATTTCCAAAAGATCCTGACCGGTTTCAACAAGAAGCGCGTCCGCGCCGCCGTCAATCAGGCCTAAAGTTTGATCGTAAAAAACTTTGACGAGTTCCGAATACGAAATATTTCCCAAGTTTTCGTCTCCGGAGGAAGGAAGCTTGCCCGTAGGTCCCATGCTTCCGATCACATACCGTCGGCGCGCGGGGCTTGAAAATCTATCCGCGATCTTTCTTGCCAATCTTACAGATTCGACATTGATCTCATACACTTTATTTTCCATGCCGTATTCGGAAAGTTTAATACTATTCGCGCCGAAAGTATTAGTTTCAACGGCATCACTTCCGGCTGATAAATAATCGCTATGGATCCTCTCGATAAGATCCGGTTTCGAAAAAGAAAGATATTCCATACACCCCGGTTTATCTTTAAAATCCGCCCTCGAAAGCCCGAGCGCTTCAGCGTACGTCCCAAAAGCTCCGTCAAGCAAGATCAGATCAGTTTTTAATTTTTCTTTAAATGTTTTTTTCATATTTTTTCGCGTCATCCGCCGCGTTTTTTGCCGTCTACCCCACCACCAACCTACGAGGTTGGTGTTTTTATAGAATAGTTACAGGTTACATGTTTCAAGTTTCAGGTTTCCCGCCAAAGGCGGGTCCGCCTCCGACGGAAAACGTGTAACTTG
>CAYPYT010000025.1:1565-12473 GCA_964415105.1 uncultured Planctomycetia bacterium
GTTTCAGGTTTCCCGCCAAAGGCGGGTCCGCCTCCGACGGAAAACGTGTAACTTGTACCCTGAAACGTGTAACTTGTACCCGCCTACCGAACTAACTGAACTTCGTTGTTTTTAACCCATCCGGCTTTTCCGTCCACTCGCTTCACTTTACACCAATCATCTTTTGACTTGAGCACTTTTACCGTCATGCCTTCATATAGATCGAAAAATTTTGTCGCGGTATCAAAAGGACCGAAGAGAGCGGAAGTTTCCGGAATAGTTACGACAGCTGACGAACACATTTCTCTCGATTTTACCACAAGGCTGAACGAGGTAAACAAAATAATCGTGATAAGCAGAATAACCGGCACTAACCGATATTTTCTGAGTGCGGGAGCAATAATCGTCACCGCTATCACAATAAGGATCATAAGATACATTGCCGAAATTATCCACGTAAGTTCACGAACCGTAAAAAAATCGGAATATATCCTGACGGGCCGCAAGAGCCATATTTCTTTGCGCGGGGAAACGGTTCGCTTTATTTTCCGCCGCGCGAATTTATAATTCGCGTCCAGATCCGCGCTACGTGGCATAAAACATTTTGCCCGTTCATAATTCAGTATAGCTCGCCCGAGCTGACCCTCTTTAAAATACGCTCCTGCCAGATTATAATATACCGCGCCTCCGGCGTAACCCTCATTTATTATTTTCTCATACTCACCGGCGGCATTCTCATACTCGCCTTTTTCGTAATAATCGTTACCTTTCGAAAAAAGTTCCATCCGGCTTTCAGCGTCTCCCGCCCACGCCTCCGGAAGCAAAAAACAACAAAAAACCGATAAAAAAACTACAATTACAAAAAAACGCGTTGACGTTCCGTTTTTCATATTTTATTCCTCGCGTGGTTATTTCATTTTTTCCATGTAATCTATAATGTGTCTCACTTTTTCAAATATTTCTTTCGCGTCTTTCTCTCCGGAAAGAGCCGGAGCATACCGCTCGAGCTCACATTTGGTAAAAATATCTTGAAGTTCTTTAAGCCTTGCTTCGTTTATCCCGCGCGCGATAAGTTTATCTTTTACGACCTGTGCCGTTATATTCCCCTTAGGCAGATTGAACTTGCCCGCGAAGTACTCCTGAAAAACTTTAAAAATAGTGTCATAAAACGCGGGAATATCTTTTTTTTCCAGATCCCTGCGGGCTGTTTCAATACCGCGGCGCGCTTTTTTAGGAGCTTTTAAAAACCGAGCATAGCTTTTATCTCTGATCATTCGTTCTTTTTTTCTGTGTATAGCGTAAAAAGCGGTAAATAACCCGGTAAAAATAAACAAACTCACCAAAAAAAGACAATTATTATATAAAAATTTTCCTTTTGGGTATATTCGTCCCATTTTTTGCTTCACATGAACAATATCTTCACCGATTTTCTCTTTTGGATACAGCATATCACCGTCGGAAGAGATGGAAAACATTCTCGCGCCGATTTCCGATTCCGGATCTTTGCTCACTTCAAGAGGAAAAGGTCCCCTATTAATAGTTTCATATTTTTTTGAAGACGGGTTAAAAAAACTGAAGGAAACCGCCGGAATCTCTTTCGCGTCCGCGGATTTCGGGATAATTACTTGTTCGTATATTTTTTTACCATCGTTTATAGTTACCTGCGGCTCATACGTCTTAAATGTGTCGGGAAGTTCCACCGAGGGCGCGGTAACCGTATCAAGATTCCCTTCGCCACTTATCGTCATACGCAGTGTAACGGGATCTCCCACCTTCACTCTGGAAAAAACCGGGTAGGCGTCAAAATTGAAATTCCCGACTGTTCCCTGAAAATTAGCGGGTTTACCTTTCTCCGGAAACGGAAGTATCGTAACATGAATGGGGTCCGAAACAACTTCAATGGGAAAAGCCTGATATCCGAATCTCGAACTGAAAAAATCATCATTAAAAATGTTCCCTCTTCCCGAAGAATTGTTCCTCACTAACACTTTCCCGCCTATTTTTGCCGGACCCAGGATATAATCTCCTTCTTTTATCCCAAACAATTTCTGTTTAAAAATAAGCGTTTCATATCTTCTGCCGCCTGAAATCTCCCTGCGCCGTTCAGGTTCCGAACGTTCGCCTGTTGAAAATCCTTCATGAGAATACACGGGATACTCGATATCTCTCAGTCCCAAATTATCAACATACAATTTTATGTTAAGGGGAACTTCTTCATTGATGTAAACCAGCATCTTTCCTATATCCATAGTAAGGAAAATTTTGTCCCGGTCAAAAATTTCGCCGGGCGCGCCCTGAACTTGCCCGGAAGACGGCCGAATCGTCGCCTGGGCGGGAGCTTTCGGCGGAGGAGACGCGGAACTTTGCGGAGTATCGCTGGCTATTAAGGTTACCGCGTCCGCTTTATATTCCAAACCGCCGTAATTGACAATAAACGGCCCTATTCTGAACTCTCCTTTTTTAAGCGCGAGTACCAAATATGTGTGAGTTACGGACTCTGACGATACACCGTTCACAATGGATATGCTCGTCGAAGCCCCTACATACTTGACCTGCAATCCGTCTCTGGAAGGCAAATCCAAGCGTCCCGTATCTCTAACCCCGTAAATGGTCAAATACAAATACACAGGATTGCCGATAGAAACTCTCTCTCTTTCGAGAGACGCCTCTAACCTTACGTTTTCGGCTTCAGAAATCATCGACATGGATAAAACGAATATAGCTACTATCAAAAATTTTTTCATATTATGCTCATCACCAATCTTTTAAAACCGCGGGACGATTTTGACTGCGCGCTTTTCTTTTCTCCGCCCTCATCCGTGCTTCCTCTTCTTCTTGCCCCATAAGAAGTATTTGGGCTTCTTCTTTCGTCATTTCGCCTTCAGGGGTTTCATCTTTTCCCCGCGCCCCGAGCGAATCTTCTGATTCTTCTTGAGAGGCTTCTTCACTTTTCTCTTGAGAGCTGTCTTCTTTTTGCTCGTCTTTCTTTTTACCTTCGGCTTTCTTTTTCTCTTCCTCTTGTTTAGCTTGTTTTTCTTTTTCTTCCTTCTCTTTTTCTCCTCCGAGCTTTTTCTCTTCGTCCTTTTTCTCTTCGCCGGGTTTATTTTCCTCGTCTTTCTTTTTCTCGTTTTCGTCAGGTTTTTTTTGCTCGTCTTTTCCCTCTTCGTTCTTTTTTTCTTCGTCTTTTTGTTGTTGGTCTTTTTTTTCTTCAGACTTCTTTTCCTGATCTTGTTTCTCTTTTTTCTCTTCGTTCATCTTTTTCTCAAGTTCTTCTATCTTTTTCCGCAGGAACTCATAATTATATTTCGCGTCGGTATCCCGAGCATTCAATTCGATCGCCCTTTTATAAAATTGCGCGGCCTGTTTATAGTACTCCATCGCGGACGCGGCGTTTTCAGTTTCCGAATTCGCCCCCAAACGATATTTGCTGTTTCCAACGTTATACGCGCTTTCTTCTTCGATCTTATCCGCGCATAGAGCAAGAGCGTTCAAGAAACCTTCTTCGGCTTCTTTAAACTTGTTCACACGATATAAAGCTGACGCGCGGTTATATTGAAGTACGGCATCTTCAGGTTTTAGAGAGAGCGCTTCATCATAGTTCTTGAGCGCGTCTTCATACTTTTCCTCAGAATAAGAGCGGTTGCCTTTTTTGATCTCTTTCTCGAGAAAAAGCGCTTCCGCTGAATTCGCGAACGCGATAGCGGCTAATGCCGCGCCTATTATGACCCTAAACCGTGCCATTACTCCCATTTTCCTTTCTTCTTTCCCCGATAAAAGGCTCCAAAAGCAAAATCAGAAAAGCAATAATAAGCGGAAACTGAAACCGTTCTGTATAGCGCTTTTCCATTTTGGTTTCAAACTCTTTTTTTTCAAATTTGGACAATTTTTCCTCATAAATAAGATCAAGCCCGAATTCCGCTCCGGTAGCCCGGACATACATGCCGCCTGTCGCGATAGCCATATTTTTCAAAACAGCTTCAACAAGTTTTGTTTTAACTATCCTTCCTTCGGAATCTTTAAGAAAATTGATTTTCCCCGCGTCATTTTTAACCGGAACAAGTTCTCCGGCGGTTGATCCGATCCCTACGCAGAAAATTTTGACATTTTTCGCTTTAGCTGTTTCAACCGCTTTATCAACCCCGCCCGTAAGGTCTTCTCCATCAGTAATGATAATCAATATTTTGTTTTCCTTCTTCGCGCCCTCATAACTGTCTATCGATGTGTATATCGCTCTGGCGAGCGACGTCCCGCCCACAGGGATTGTGTTGGCATCAACATCATCAAGCGAAAGAAGAAAACCGTCATAATCAACCGTTAGCGGACACTGTAAAAAAGCGGTTCCGGAAAAAACAATAAGCCCAACCCTATCGCCGTGAAGTTTTTTTACAAGATCTTTTATTGCCAATTTCGCGCGGGAAAGACGGTTCGGCAAAACATCTTCAGCCATCATACTTTTTGACGTATCCAGCGCGATAAGTATGTCAAGCCCCTGACGTTTGACTTCCTGCCATTTAAATCCCCACTCAGGTCTCATTAACGCGAAAATCATAAAAAAAACCGCCGCGACTATCATGCTTCTTTTTATTTTACTTCTTTTGGCATTGTGTTCCCGGCAAAGCAGAGGCTGTAAACTTTTATCGGAAAACTTTGCTAAAACTTTGTCTCTTTTACGGGCGGCGAAAATATAAAAAACAGCCGCCGCGGGCACAAGCCACAATAACACCGCCATGTAAGGGGCTCCAAACTTCATTTACGGTATTCTCCTTAGAAACGTGTTGGCTGAAATTATTTCCAAAAAAAACAAAATAAGCGCGGGGATCAACACCAGAGGAAAGAGCTGTCTATAGATGTTGTACCCCGTCTCCTCCATAGGTGTCGTTTCAAGCTTGTCGATCTCGGCATATATGTTCTCAAGTGAAGATGTGTCCGTCGCCCTAAAATATCTCCCGCCGGTCTCCGCCGCGATCTTTTGAAGCAAATCTTCATCTATATCTATTTTCACGGATCTGAGCGCGACATTCCCGAACATATCCTGGACAGGATACGGCGCAAGCCCTTTCGTGCCGGCACCTATCGTGTAGATCTTAACGTCTAAAGCTTTTGCCGCTTCCGCCGCGGCAAGAGGAGATATCCTTCCCGCGTTACTTCTTCCGTCGGTAAGGAGTATGATGATCTTTTCTTTCGTTTCGGAGTCTTTAAGCCGGTTAAGCGAAGCGCCTATAGCCGACCCTACGGCAGTACCGTCTTCTATCATCCCTATATTCAGCCTTTCAAGGTTTTTTTCCAGCCAATCATGGTCAAGCGTAAGAGGACATACCGTATAAGCAAGCGCGGCAAACGCGACAAGCCCGATCCGGTCATTAGGTCTCTTCGGGATAAAATCCTCAAGAACATCTTTAACCGCCTCAAGCCGGTCGACTTTTTCGCCTTTTATTTCGAAATCCATAGCGCGCATACTGCCGGAAACATCCACCGCGAGAACTATATCTATGCCTTCGGTATAAACTTTGGTTTCTTCCGTTATACTTTCAGGCCTGGCAAGCGCGATAATAACGAGGAAAAGCGTGAAAACCCGCAGAAAAATGATCTTCTCGGAAAGCTTAACCCGCAAAGAAGGATTTATATTTTCAGCCAGTTTATAATTAGAAAACCGAATTGAACTTTGAAGACGCCTTCGGTATCTTTGAGACAAATACACTATAGGCGGCAAAAACAAGATCAATATTAAAAATTGCGGCGCGTCAAAATGCATCAAGCTTTGTCCTCTTCTTCGATCTTTTTAGTCCCGTCAATGAAATTTCCCGCTAATCGAAAACTATCAAGCACTTCAATCTCCGTCGGCCCGTATTTGGCGAATTTCACCATATCGCACTGAATCAAAAAATATCTCAAAAGATCTTTATGTTCTTTTCCCACTTGCGGCGACTTGGTAAGCGCGGCCAAAAACTCTTCTGTCGTCATTTCAGGAGAGCGGAAAGAAAACCTGTTCTCAAGATAACGCCGAATAATATCCGAAAGCCGCACGTAATACTCGTTTATGAGTCCCGCCTCTACAAGCTTCTGGCTTTTAAGTTTTTGAAGTTCAAGATAGGCAATTTCATGCGCGGGCTTTTTTCTATCCGCTTCCATCGCTTTTACTTGTTTGGCTTTCTTCCACCAAAGAATTCCGCCCGCTAAAAAAGCGCAAAAAACCAGAATGCTGATCAATATGACATATATCCTGCCGTTTGTTCCGCCGACAATATCCTTTATGTCCCTTATGTCCGTTGACTCTTTCGTTAAGAGACTATTCACATCTATCGGGATTTGTTCACTTTCGGCGAGACGCCAATCGATCTCCCCCGGCTTTCTATATTTCACGGTTACCGGCGGAATTACATGTATTCCCGTGTCAAATACCGTCAATACATATTCATATCCGGTCCGGCCGACTCCATACCATTTCTTTTTTAATTGCTTCGACTCGACGAAAGAAAAATCCCCTAATTGTTCGGGTTCTTCAGGGAACAACACTTCAAACTTTTCAACGTTTTCCGTAAAAAGCTCAAGTTTTATCCTGTCGCCGACACTAACCTGGGTTTTATCCACAATTGTCTCGATATTAAAATTGTAGGGTTCAGAATTCCCTACGGCCGCCCATAACGCGCCGGTCATACAGAAAACTAAAAAAATAATACCGCGTATGTGTTTCGTATATCGCATACCGCGCATCATATATCGGTATCCCTTCCTCAAATTCAATTACCAGAGACCATTCACCCCGTTTAAGGGCGGACACATGGGTCCGCCCCTACGAATTGACCAACAAACCCCGCCAACATCCCCGTAGGGGCACATTGCATGCGCCTCTTTACTACCATCCTACGAGGTTGTTGGCGGATGATTCCTCATTAACCGATTACGGGCGGACACATGGGTCCGCCCCTACAAACAACAAACCCAGCCAACAACCTCGTAGGTTGGTAGTGCTCTTTACTACCAACCTACGAGGTTGGTGGCGGAAGATTCCTCATTAACCGAAAAAGGGCGGACACGCGGGTCCACCCCTACGAATGTCCAACAAACTCTGCCCTATCGTAGGGGCACGGCATGCCGTGCCCTTGCAATGGGGTGGAACTTGGTGGCGGAAGATCCATCTTTTATCGTCTTCTCGCCATTCTTCGTTCGCGCATACGGAAAAATCGTATAAGCGGTTCGACATACGATTCGTCGGTGCGAATATCAATACTGTCCACATTTACCGAACGGAACAGTCCCTGCCGCCTAACGGATGATATCGCGGCACTATTCTCATACTGCTTTCTTGCTTCGGAGTCTGAAGTGTCAAGAACAAACACTTGGCCGGTCTCGGCGTCATGGAGCCTAACAAGTCCGGCATCCGGCAATTTGATCTCTGCGGGATCAACAACATTGACCGCGATAATATCATGTTTTTTATTCGTGATTGATAAAGTTTTCTTAAAATCCGGCGCGGCAAAATCCGACACCAAAAAAGTAATAGTTCTTCTTGAGGTCACTCTGTTCAGATATTCCAACGCCTTATTTATGTCTGTTCCGCTTCCGGTCGGCCGATTATATATCGCCTCTCGAATAACACGTAGCACATGGCGAACCCCTTTTCTCGGCGGAACAAACTTTTCAATATCCCCGGTAAAAGTCAGCATCCCGACTTTATCGTTGTTCTGGATAGCCGAAAAGGCGATCACCGAACAAAGTTCCGCCGCAAGCTCGCTTTTAACTCTCGCGCGCGTACCAAACCGGCATGACATGGATACATCCAGAAGTATCATTATCGTAAGTTCTCTTTCTTCGGCGAACTTTTTGATATAGGGATGTCCCATTCGAGCCGTTACGTTCCAATCAATCGAACGAATCTCATCCCCGGGAAGATACTCTCTGACTTCGTCAAACTCCATCCCCGCGCCTTTAAACACGCTTTGATACCGCCCGGCAAAAACGTCCGTAACCTTACGGGAAGTGGTTATCTGTATGCGCCTGATCTTTTTTATTACGTCTTTGCTTATCATGATGCCCGTTGGTTCGTTGATTGTTGGTTCGTTGATCGTTGGTTCGTTGATCGTTGGTTTGTTGATCGTTGGTTCGGTTGTCGTTCGTAACAATCAACAAGCTAACGACCCAACCATCAACAAGCTAACGAACTAACCATCAACAAGCTAACAAACTAACAATCAACAATTTAAGGTACTTCCACCTCATCAAAAATCCTCTTAATAATATCTTCCGATGTTTTGTCTTCGGCTTCGGCTTCATAGCTCGGGATAATTCTGTGCCGGAGAACATCCGGCCCGATCGATTTAATGTCTTGGGGGGTTACATACCCGCGCCGCTGAATAAACGCGTAAGCTTTTGCCGCGATAGCGAGATTTATGCTCGCCCTAGGTGACGCGCCATACTCAATGAGCCCGGATAGATCGCCAAGACCGTAATTTTTCGGTTCGCGCGTCGCGAAAACTATATCAACAATGTATTTTTCGATCTTCTCATCCATATAAATGTCATTAACAACTTCCCTCGCGCTTATGATACGTTCAGGCGTCACCTTCGGTTCAACCTCCAGTTTCTTATTGGTAACCGCCATACGTTTCAGGATCTTAAGTTCTTCTTCTTTGTTGGGATAACCGATATTTATTTTCAGCATAAATCTGTCAACCTGGGCCTCCGGCAAAGAATATGTCCCTTCCTGCTCTATCGGATTCTGCGTCGCGAGAACCAGAAACGGATCTTCCAGTTTAAATGTATTCTCTCCGATAGTGATCTGCCTCTCCTGCATGGCTTCAAGAAGCGCGCTTTGGACCTTGGCGGGCGCCCGGTTAATTTCATCGGCAAGAATAATATTTGAAAAAATAGGTCCTTTTTTCGTCGTGAATTTTCCGTCTTTCGGATTATACACAAGCGTACCGATAAGATCCGCCGGCAAAAGATCCGGCGTAAATTGCAGACGCTGAAAATTTGTGCTGATCGCCGAAGAAAGAACCCTGACGGACATCGTCTTCGCCAAACCCGGCACACCTTCAATAAGCACATGCCCGTTAGCCAAAAGTCCGACCAAAAGACGCTCAATAAGATAATCCTGTCCCACAATCACTTTCCGAATTTCCGATAAAAGATCCTCAACAAAAACACTTTCTTTTTCAACTTTTTGATTTATCGCGCCTATCCCTTCCTGCATCTCATACCTCCTTAATGAAACCACAACTTACGCGACCGTTAAGAAGCCTAAGTTGTCCGGTCGAATTAATGTCCGTAACCGCTTGGTGATAAATTTCGCGAAGCGCGTTTATCCCAAATTCCAAACGATCGGACTTAATGAATTACACATTTTGTGAGAGCGGGAGGGCTTACCCGCTCTGATGATAAAGGGCGCGGAAACCGCGCCCCTTCTAAAACCTTTTCGTTAAGCCTGTTTCCTGAGACAATAACGCCGATTGAAGCTGGTCATCCGATAAAAAACCAAGATCTTTCAGCACTTCTCCCAAAAGCGCCCGGCTTTTCCAATGCACCTTTAAAGCGCTGTCAAGCTGATTCCCTGTTACAACATTCGCGTCAAGAAGTATCCGCCCCAAAGGCCGATAATTATCCGCGAGCGCTTCTTCATTTTTAAACATCTTCACCGTAAACTGTTCTTTTTCTCTTTTTCCCCTTCTGTCAGCCATGTATTTACTGCCGGGGATTTTCTTTAAATATTGTTTAATTTCCGCGAGTTTTTCGTTCAGGCTGATCACGTTATCGATCTCGCCAAATTTACTGCTCAGTACAAGAGCGATCGTCACGCTCATAAGAGGCAGTTTCCGCGTTCTGTTCGTACGGTCTTTCGCGATAATATATCCCGCCTTACGATCCTCTTCCTTATAAAGAAAAGGCGTTATGGTATCAAACATACATATAAAATTCTGACATATGGTATTATATTTTTCCGGAGTTGTTATAAAAACAAAATCATCTCCGCCGATATGTCCGAGGAAATCACTCGGATTACCCCATTTTCTTACAGCCCCGCTAAGCATATACGCGGTCTGCATGATCACCCTATCGCCTTTTAAATATCCGCATTTGTCATTAAACGCCTTAAAATTATCAATATCCGCGTGGCCCGCGACAAAGGATTGCCCGTTGTCAATTCGTTCCTTAATCATTTCTTCGGCGATCTTCCCCCCGGGAAGCCCCGTAAGGGGACTCGCGTAAAAACTGCGTTCAGAGCGCTTTACCGCCATTTCAATGCGTATTTTTAAATCAACAGGATCCGGCGGAGTAAGGATATAATCATCGATACCGACATTAAGATTCGAAAGTTCGAGGCAAAGTTGTTTTTTATCGAGAAGCGTTATAACCGGAAGATATGTGGTCGCAAAATCTTTTTTTAAAAGACCGCATATTTCAAGCCGATTTTTATAGCGGCATGAAACGTCAATGATGACAACGTTCGGTAAGATTTTTGTTATTGACGCAATATCCGAATCAAGAGAACTTTTAAAAAAAACATCATATTCCCACCCCTGAAAACAAATTTCGAGAGTATTTTTCAGCTTCTCATCATCGGTTATTATAAGAATCCTGAGAGTTTTATTCATAACGCGCGTCGGCCCTCACTCCTCTCACTCATTTTACTCTCAAACCCTTCGCCTTTTGAGAAAGGCGAAGCCGCGGGCTTGAATTTCCACCACCAACCTACGAGGTTGGTGGTGGAAATTCAAGGTATATTATTGTTCTTAATTATACCTGCTGAAAAGGTAATTTGTAAAGGAAAAGAGTTGATTATGAAAATTACATTAGTTAATTGATCGATTAATAAATTGAGGGGTCGGGGAGTTTCACCCCTTTAAATACCGGAGGGGCGGACGCAAGGGCCGCTCCTCCGAAAAACCAACAAACCCCGCCAATATCCTCGTAGGTTGGTAGTGCTCTTTACTA
>CAYPYT010000026.1:0-12446 GCA_964415105.1 uncultured Planctomycetia bacterium
AGATGGAAAAGCTTAGAGAAACGATAGACAGGATTGAATTTGTTGACGGGTCGTTGGCAGAGAAGACTCAAAAGAGACTGGATAGTCTTACTAAACCTCAAGGCAGTCTCGGACGGCTGGAAGATCTGGCTAAACAGATAGTTGAAATTACGCGAAATGAAATGCCGCGTTTGGACAAGAAGGTTATTTTTACTATGGCCGGAGACCACGGGGTCGCCTCAATCGGTGTTAGCGCGTTTCCGAAAGAAGTGACGCCGCAGATGGTTTATAACTTTCTTGCCGGCGGAGCCGGAATCAACGTGCTCGCGAAACATGTCGGCGCGAAAGTGGTTATAGCTGACTTGGGAGTTGCCTGTGATTTGAAGGCGCATCCGGATCTAATCGTGAAAAAGGTGAATTACGGCACCAAAAATATTGCTGAAGGCGCGGCAATGACGAAAGAGGAAGCCGTTAGATCGATAGAAAACGGAATAGAAGTGTTTGAGGAGAAATTTGCTTCGATGGGAGGGATAGACATTGCAGGTACGGGTGAAATGGGAATCGCTAACACAACTCCATCGAGCGCGATAGCTTCAATTATAACCGGGGAGAAAGTAAGCGGGATGACAGGGCGCGGTACGGGTATAGACGACGCGAGACTTCAACTGAAAATTGAAATAATTGAAAAAGCGATCCAAATAAATAAACCTGATCCGAATGACGCTTTGGATATATTATCAAAAGTCGGCGGATTTGAGATCGGCGGATTAGCCGGTGTTATTCTCGCGGCGGCTTCTAAAAGGGTGCCGATAATAATCGACGGATTTATTTCTTCCGCCGCGGCATTGATCGCGTTTAAGTTGGAACCTAAAACAAGGGATTATATGATCAGCGCGCATTCTTCCGTTGAGAGGGGACACGCCGCCGTACTTGAATATCTTGGATTGAAACCGCTTTTAGATTTTAATTTACGTCTTGGTGAAGGCACGGGAGCGGCTTTGGTCATAGGAGTCGCGGAAGCGGCGGTCAAAATTTTAACAGAAATGGCCACTTTTGATACTGCCGGTGTGTCTAAAAAAATGGATTAAAGATTTATTATGAAACATTTTTTTGCCGCGTTACAGTTTTTAACGATTTTGCCTGTAAGGATCAAAACTCAGGTGACAGAACGGGATTTAGGAAGGGCACTCGCGTATTTCCCGATTGCGGGGGGTATTATAGGTTTTTGCTTGGCGCTTGTTTCATTAATTTTTGGTTTTTTATCGAGAGAAATCAGTATTGTAATGGTTTTGATCGCCTCAGCTGTTTTAACCGGAGCGATTCATTTGGATGGATTCGCTGACGTTTGTGACGGGTTTTTCGGAGCGAAGGATAAAGAAAAAGTGCTGAACATAATGCGCGACAGCCGAATCGGAGCTTTTGGCGTAATCGGCTTGGTTTGCCTTTTTCTGCTAAAGTTTGTTTTGCTCTTAAAAATTCCTCAAAATATGCTGGCCGGGTCGTTAATTGTAATGGTAATGTTCGCGCGTTGGATTCAGGTTTTTGCGTGTTTTAATTTTGATTATGCTAGAAACCAAGGAAAAGCTAAAGGGTTTATGGCAGGCGCGGGCAAGAAAGGTTTAACGATCGCGGCCGGGTTTTTGATTATAGCCGCCTTGGGGTTAATGGGAGTAAAAGGGATAGTTATTTTGGGTTTTTCGAGTTTGCCGGCGATCTTTTTTATGTTTTATGCTAAAAAAAGAATCGGAGGCATGACGGGCGATACGATCGGAGCCTCAAGTGAAATAGCGGAAGTTTCGTTTCTGTTATTTTTTATAGTTTGGTTAAAATTACATGGGATTTTTTTGTTTATCATGTAGGGGACAGACCTGCCTGTCCCCTAACTTTTTAAAAAGTATTTTTAAATGATACATTTACTGATTTATAGTTATGTTTTGGATCTAATTTTCGGCGACCCTGAGTGGATGTGGCATCCGGTGCGGTTGATCGGAGGCATGATAAATTTTTTAGATAGACGCCTAAGAGGAAACGGTTCTTTGCGGATGGAGCGGATAAAGGGAGTGTTTTTAGCTATTTTCGTGGTGAGCGTCGCTGTCGGCATCAGTTACGGCATTTTAAAGTTTTCAAAAATGCTGAATCCTTTTTTCGGCGAAGTGATCTGGGTGTATCTGGCATATACTACGCTCGCGATTAGAGATTTAAGGGTAAAAGGAAAAGCGGTTTTGAGGGAATTAGACGCGGGTTCCATAAAAGAAGCCCGATTTCAGCTTTCTAAGATCGTGGGAAGGGATACCCAAAACCTGAACGAAGAAGAAATAGCCAAAGCCGTGGTTGAAAGTGTTGCGGAAAGCGTCAATGACGGCATTATAGCGCCGCTTTTTTATTTGATATTAGGCGGTCCCGTATTGGCGATGGCTTACAAAAGCGTGAATACACTGGACTCCATGGTCGGGTACAATAACGAAAAATATCGTAATTTCGGGTGGTTTTCGGCAAGATTGGACGATTTCTTAAATTATGTTCCCGCGCGGATTTCGGGATTATTAATAGCGGTTTCCTCCGGAGTATATAATAAAAATTTTGCGGTTTCTTTCAGGATAATGATAAGGGACGGGAAAAATCATACCTCACCTAACAGCGGTGTGCCGGAAGGGGCTATGGCCGGTGCTTTAGGCATAAGGTTAGGCGGCGCGTCGAACTATTTCGGAAAGACTGTTCAAAAACCTTATATCGGTGAAGAAAAAAATGGTATCAAATCGGCATTGATCGGTCAGGCGTTAGACATAAGTTTTATCGCCTCTCTTTTAATGCTTTTGGCGGGAGTCGCGTACAAATGGTTAATTTAAATTTTAGTCACGGCGGGAATCTGCGTGAAGCTGAAAAAAAGTATGGCAGATGTTTAATTGATTTCAGCGCGAATATAAATCCGTTAAAAATGCCGACGGGACTTAAAAAAAAGCTTTTTGACAATTTTAGCGGACTTGTGAATTATCCCGATCCTGATTCTACTGAGATAACTCGGAAAATTGCCGAACATTGGGGTGTAAAAAGCGCCAATATCTTAGTCGGCAACGGTTCCGCGGAATTGATTTATTTTATTGTAAACGCTTATCAGCCGCGAACAGCGGTTATTCCGGTTCCGACTTTTTCCGAGTACGAAAGGGCTTTGATCCTGGCAAAAACCGACATAAGTTTTCTGACCTTAAAAGAAAAAAACAAATTTTGTTTAGATATTTCAAAAATAGAAAAGAAACCGGATATTTTTTTTGTTTGTAATCCGAATAACCCGACAGGAAACCTGCTTATCGAAAACCGTGAAAATATAGGGATCAAGCCGAATAAACTTTTGGTTATCGATGAAGCGTTTATGGATTTTCTGCCGGATCAAAAAGAACACACCTTCGCCTTAGAGGTCGTAAAAAACAAAAAAATAATTGTTTTACGCAGTTTTACGAAGTTTTTCGCGCTTCCGGGTCTTAGAATAGGGTACATGCTGGCGCATGAAGATGTTATAAAAAAAATCAGGCGCTATAAGTTTCCATGGAACGTAAACTCTTTGGCGCAGATAGCGGGCGCGGCAGTTCTAAGCGATAATGAATATATTTTTAAAACTTGTGAATTGATCGAAAAAGAACGGAAATTTTTGTTGAAAAAATTATCCAGAATCAACACTCTGAAATGTTTTCCGGCGGCGGCCAATTTTATTTTGATAAAGATAATCGCGGATGGTTATAGCGCGGAGAGCTTAAAAACAAAACTTGCCGCCGGAGGCGTTTTAATCCGCTCCGGCGGGAATTTCCGCGCGCTTAGCGATAAGTATATACGCGTCGCCGTCCGCGCGCGCCGGGAAAACATAAAATTGATTGACGCGTTAAGTCAAATTTAGGAGAGAATGATGAAAGATCTTGTTTTGAAATTGAAAGATATCCTTTACGCGGCGGTTCCGAAAAATGATCAAATGGGGCTCCTTTTTTCGGGAGGATTGGATTCATCCATTATAGCGGCCATTAACCCGTGTTGTAAGGCCGTTAATGTGAGTTTAGAGTCGTATGGGGAAGATATCTCCCACGCGTCTTATTTGGCAAAAGTTTTGGGACTGGATTATTTTCATAAAAGGGTGGAGATCCCTGAAGCGATAGATGTGATTCCTAAAGTCATAAAAATACTTAAAACTTTTGATCCGGCTTTGCCGAATGATATGGTTGTGTATTTCGGTCTCGAAAAAGCGAAAGAAATAGGCATTGATCACATATTAGCCGGTGACGGAAGCGACGAACTTTTCGCCGGATATTCTTTTATGCGGGATATTCCGGATCTTGAGACCTACATAAAAAGGATATCAGGCACAATGCAATTTAGTTCCAATGAATTAGCGGAATTTTTTTGTATGAAAATAGGCCAGCCCTATTTGGATAAACAAATTATCGATTTGGCTCTTCAGATGTCTATTGAGTTAAAAATAAAGAAAGATGGTCAAACCGTTTGGGGAAAATGGGCTTTACGTAAAGCGTTTGAAGATGTTTTACCTAAAAGAATAGCTTGGCAGACAAAACGGCCTCTGGAAAAAGGTTCCGGTATGGAAAAAATACGTGAGGTTCTGAGCTCTAAAGTTAGTGATGCCGAGTGGAAGAGCGCTTCTGAAAATCTGCCTATAAAATTTATAAACCGTGAACATTATTACTACTACAAGGTTTATAAAGATGTTGTGGGAGATATTCCTAAGCCTGAAATCGGAGAAAATAAGTGTCCCGGATGTGGGACGGGTATAAAAAAGAATAAATTTCATTGCAAAATCTGCGGGTATGTCTCAGATTGGAGGAGGTCTGTATGAAAAGTTTTATTTCGTGGAGCGGGGGAAAGGATGCAAGTCTTTCTTTTTATAGGGCTATTAAAGATGAAGACGTTGAAGCGGTGTGCTTGTTAAACATGGTTTCAGAAGATGGAAAGAGGTCACGAACTCATGGGATTAGTTCAGATTTACTAAAAGCGCAAGCGGAGGCAATGGTTATCCCGATTTTTCAGAGAAAAACAAGTTGGGATGGTTATGAAACCGAGTTTATTAAAATGCTTTCAGAGTTTGAACAAAAAGAGATACAAAGCGGAGTATTCGGAGATATTGATTTAGATGAACATCGCGAGTGGGTAGAGAGAGTTTGCGGGAAAGCGGGAATAGAGCCGATTTTTCCGTTATGGCAGTGCGGCCGGGAAGATCTTTTATTAGATTTTATACGTTCAGGATTTAAGGCCGTTGTAGTCGCGGTTAAAACGGATATGTTGTCTTCGGATTGGCTGGGAAGAAAAATTGACGAAAGTTTTATCGCGGATCTTAAGAAAATAAGTTCGGTTGATTTGTGCGGGGAGGCCGGAGAATATCACACTTTTGTTTATGATGGTCCCATTTTTAAAAAAAGCGTAGATTTTAGTATTGGAGAGAAAATACCGGATAATAAATATTGCTTTTTGGAAGTTTTGCCGGGAAAAAACTAAATCATTGAGGGATATGGGAGTTTATCACATTACATATTCGGCGGCTTTAAAGCAGGTCTGTCTTTTTTTTAACGAAAAATGCAATTTTTCCTGCAAAGGGTGCGTTAGAAAGTCTGAGCGCTGGGACTCGCATTTGACCGAAGATGAAAACCCGCGAAAGAGTAATAAAAAGTTGTCCAATGAAGAAGTTATATCGTATTTAGCGCCGCTTGCCTTCGGTAAAGTTATTTTTTTAGGTTCAGAACCAACGGTTGACACAGATTTTTTAAGTCTGGCCAAAGAACTGAAGACGCGGTTTTTCACTTATAACACGCTTATTACGAATGGATACAAATATGTGCAAGAGAAAGTGATTGATGAAGTTTGCGTCAGTATCAAGGCGGTATCTCCTGAAATTTTTAAAAATTTTACCGCGAAAAACAATTCAGGACGGGTTTTAAATAATTTTAAAAGGTATGCGCTGATGAGTTCATGGTTAAATGTGCGCGCGGAAAGTATTTTTATACCGGGCTATATAGATAAAAACGAAATAGAAAAAATTTCTATTTTTATCGCGTCCATTAAGAGGACGATACCATATCGTATAGACGCGTATATTCCAAGCACCGCTTATTCTTTCGGAAAAAAGGATTGTTTTCGCCGGCCCCGGGCGGACGAAATGCGCCAAGCGAAGCTGACAGCTGAAAAATATTTGGAAAATGTTTCTATTCTGCATAAGGGCGTTGCCGTGAAAAACAAAGTTGAAAGGGTATATTGATGGCAATTACAAAAGTATCGCTATGTTTATTTCTCAGCATATTTTTGTTTCTTTTCTCGAATGATTTCGTCCGGGCCGAAGGGAATTATCCCAAAAGGATAATTTCATTAGGACCGGCTCTTACGGAAGACCTTTATATTCTACGCGGGGAAGACAGAATAGTTGGATGCACGGTTTATTGTGACAGGCCGCCTGACGCGCGGAAAAAAGAAAAGGTAGGCACGGTTCGGGATGTGAATTTAGAGAAAATTGCATCTTTTCGTCCGGATTTGGTGCTTGCCACATCTTTGACAAACATTAAAGCGGTAGAAAAATTAAAAAAACTGAAAATAAAAGTAATTACTTTTCACTCGGCAAAGTCTTTTTCTGAAATTTGTGAACACTTTTTGAAATTAGGCGAAATTATAGGAAAAAAAGCTGAGGCGGAGAAAATCGTGAATGAGGTGAAAGAAAAAGTAAATGATATTAAAAAAAACGTTGAAAATATGAAAAAACCCAGAGTTTTTGTGCAGGTAGGAGTAACCCCCTTGGTTACGGTTAAAAAAGATTCATTTGTTAATGATTTTATTGAATTCGCGGGCGGAATAAACATAACAAAGGATTTAAAAAATGCCGTATATTCAAGAGAAAAGGTTTTGGAAGATAATCCCGATGTCATAATTATTGTAACGATGGGTCTTAACGGCGAGGAAGAAAAGAAAGCCTGGCAAAGATTCCGCGCGCTGAACGCGGTTAAAAACGGCAGAATTTATATTATTGATTCTGACGCCATAACCAGCCCCACGCCTTTTATTTTTGCTGATACGCTTGGCAAAATAGCCACGATGCTGCACCCGGCGCTCGGAGGCGTTTCATGAAAAAACGGATGATTAACTGGATTTTTTGGACGGTATTTTTTGCCTGCATTCTTTTGGCCGTCAGTATTTTTTCTTTATGTGTGGGGTCATCGGATCTTCCCGTAAAAAAAATTTTTTCTATAATTTTTCAGAACTCTGACACTATTCAGCGAAGCATTCTTTTAGATATTCGCCTGCCGCGTATTATTTTGGGATTTGCCGTGGGGGGCGCTTTGAGTCTGGCCGGGATTATTTTGCAGGGTCTGTTTCGAAACCCTTTGGTCGAACCGTATACTCTGGGTATTTCAGGCGGAGCCGCGCTTTTTGTGTGTTTGAATATTGTTTTAGGTCTGCATCAGGCGTACAGTATTTTTTCGTTTCCCTTTTCAGGAATTTTGGGAGGTGGCATAATTGTATTTCTGCTTTATTTTTTGAGTGTGAAACGGAGGATATTAAATATCCAGGAGCTTCTCTTGACGGGCGTAATGCTGAGTTTTATTTCGTCATCTTTAATTATGCTGATTATGTCGGTTTCAAGAGCGGAAGACCTTCATGGCATTGTTTTCTGGATAATGGGGTCTTTAGAAACGCCGGACGGAGTTCTGATAAAAACAGTATTTTTCATATCGATTCTTTCACTTATAGTTTCGTATCTTTTTTGTTTGGATCTTAACGCTTTTTCTTTGGGGGAAGAAGAAGCTCTGCATCTCGGCGTGAATACGGAGCGAACTAAGAGACTGCTTTTTATTCTTGCCTCGATATTAACCGGATTAAGCGTCTCCACGTGCGGGATAATCGGTTTTGTGGGGCTCGCGGTTCCGCATTTCATACGCATGTTTGTGGGGTCTGATTACAGGATTCTTTTGATCACTTCTTTTATCGCCGGCGCGGCTTTTTTGATATTCTGCGACACTATCGCGCGGACTATTATCGCGCCTATGGAGCTTCCCGTGGGGGTTATCACCGGCATTTTAGGGGGAGGCCTTTTTATCTACGCCCTAAATAAGAAAAAGATGTTTTTTGGGAGAAAAGATAATGTTTAAAATAGAAAATCTAAGCTGCGGTTATAGGGCCGATATTGTTGTAAATGACGTTAGTTTTGAAGTTGAACAAGGTGAAATTATCGGTATAATCGGGCCGAACGGTTCAGGTAAAACAACTCTTCTCAGGGCTATGACAAGAGTATTGAAACTTCACCGGGGAAATATTTTTTTTAATGGAAAAGATATATGGCATATGGATATAAAAGAATTATCCCGTCAGATAGCGGTGGTTTCACAAAACGCTCCCGCGAATTTTATGACCGCGGAAGAATTTATTTTTCTCGGAAGGATGCCGCATTTTAAGGCTTTTCATTTTTTTGAGACAAAAAAAGATAGAGAAATAGTTGAAGCGTGCATGACTTTAACCGATACTCTGCGGTTTAGAGACCGGTTTTTGTATGAATTAAGCGGTGGTGAGCGCCAGCTTGTCGTTATCGCCCGCGCGCTCGCGCAAGAGCCGCGGCTCTTGCTTCTGGATGAACCGACGGCATATCTGGATATAACTCATCAGGTAAGAATTTTAGATCTTATAAAGAAACTAAATAAAAACTTGGGTATTACGGTAGTTATGGTACTGCATGATCTTAATTTGGCAAGCGAGTACTGTCATAAGCTGGTTCTTATTAAGAACGGGTGTGTACATAAAATGGGAAAGTGCGAAGAAGTGCTGGAATATAAAACTATAGAAGATGTTTATGAAACTGTTGTTGTGGTTAAAAAGAGTCCTGTTTCTCTAAAACCATATGTGTTTGTGGTGCCGGGATGAAGAAGGAGTAGAGGATGATTAAAAAAGGATTAATTCAGATTTATACGGGGGATGGGAAAGGTAAGACAACCGCCGCTATTGGTTTAGCTTGCAGGGCAAGAGGCCAGGATTTGGAAGTATGTTATGTTTATTTTCATAAAAATCCCAAAAAAAGGAAATGCGGAGAATTTGCCATTTTAAAAAAAATAGGCGCGAGGGTTCACGGATTTGCCGAGGAGACCATACGCGGTGAAGAAAATATTAACAAAGACGGGATCCGTGACGATTGTTTGAAGGGACTCAGATTCATAAAAGACATTTTTAAAGAAAATAAATATGACGTTTTGATCTTGGATGAAATAAATATTTCCGTGAGAAAGGGGTTTTTGAAAGAAAAAGAAATTCTGGATCTATTAGATTCTAAACCGGCTCGTTTGGAGTTGATACTTACAGGCCGGGACGTTTCGGAAAATATGGTAAAAAAAGCGGATTTGGTAAGCGAGATCAAAAAAATAAAACATCCATACGATACGGGCGAAAAAGCAAGGCAAGGGATAGAGTGGTAAATGTTTAGGGTGAAGGGTAAATGGTGAATCGTCCGCCACCAACCTCGTAGGATGGTAGTAAAGAGCACTACCAACCTACGAGGTTGGTGGCTGGGTGAATGGTCATCGGTCATTCGTAGGGGCGGCCCTTGCGTCCGCTCTTGGAATAATTAATGGTGAATGGTCGTCGTTCGTAGGGGCGGACCCATGTGTCCGCCCGTGGATTGCTTATATCGAAAAGTATTTTAGAGAAAAATGAAAAGAATAATGAGAAAAAAAGTATTTGTGTTAGTTTTGTCAGCCGGAATGTGTTTTTCGAGTGTTTTTACGCGGGCGGCTCTGGGTGAAGACGAGAAAAATGCTAAGAAAGGTGTGATAGTTTTAGAGCCTATTGTGGTTACTTATTCGAGGCTTGGTGAAAATTTGTCTAAAGTTTCCTCCGCTGTAACTATCCTATCAGAAAAAGAGATCGCCGCCTCGCGCGCGAAGAGCGTGCCGGATTTGTTAAAAAATGCCGAAGGTTTGTATGTGTATGACGCTTCCGGAGTAGGGACCTCGGGCAGAGTCAATACTCGCGGTTTCTGGGGAGGTATGTCAACGCACCAGTTGGTTCTCATTGACGGTATTCCGCGGAATAAAGGGAAAGACAAACTTGTGGATTGGGATTTAATTCCTTTAGAGAATATAGAAAGAATAGAAGTTTTGAGAGGGCCGGCAAGCGCGCTTTATGGAGATACGGCCATGAGCGGGGTGATTAATATCGTTACTAAAATGCCGTCTACCGGTTCTAAAAGCGAGGTTGAAGTTTCCGCGGGAACTTTTAATACGGAGAACTATAAAATTTCCACGTCTATGGGGCTGGAAAAAACGGGCTGTTACGTAAGTATGGACATAAAGTCAACGGATGGGTTTCGTGAGCATTCCGATTATGAAAATATGAATTTATTCACAAAACTGAATTTTCAGCCGGATGAGACGCAGGACTTAGTTCTTTCAGCCGGATACCATATAAAAGAAGAGGGGTCCAATTCTTGGGCGCTGACTGAATCTCAAGTCGCGGACAATAGGCGCGAGGCCCGCCCCGGAACGGAAAATGACAATAAGAAAACCAAAAGGTTTGATTTGGGAATGACCTATAAAAAAGATATTACAGAAAATTTTAATGTGAGAGGCAGTTTTTACTATAATTTTGATAATGAAAACGGGTTTTATACGAGCGGTTCCAGTTATAGTTCAACGCGGGAACAACTTGATAATGAAGATACTTTCGGCGGGGAACTTAGAGCAAATGCTAAGTTTGATTTTTTGAATATGGAGAACTTTTTAACCGGAGGAATCGATCTTGAAAAAAATGATGTAGACTATAAGGAATATAACGCGTCAAATCAAATAAGATCCAGCATTAGATCAAACTATAATGTCACCAGAAATAAAGTAGGACCGTATATTCAGGATGAAATTTCTTTTTGCGACTGTTTAAAACTAATCGCGGGGCTCAGATATGATTATTTGGAGTTTCATTTTGACGATAGAATAAGCGCTCCGAATTCTAAAGACCGGGAAATGACAAATTTAACGCCTAAATGCGGATTGGTATATACGTATCGCAAAGACTCTAATGCGTACGCGAATTATGCCCAAGCGTTCAGAAGCCCGACAATAGGCCAAATGTTTACTTATGGCAGTTCCTCAAATCCTGATCTTGATCCTGAAAAGGCGTATAATTATGAGGTAGGGGTTAGACATGAGTTTTCTGACCGGTTGAGCGCGAATGTAAGCTTGTATTGGATGGATCTTGATAACGAAATTTGGTATGATTACGCGGATAGTATGTACCGGAATTATGGAAAGACTTCTCATCGGGGAGTTGAAACAGGGCTTTCTGCTGAAATTTTTAATAATTTATCGGTTTTTGGAAATTACGCGTATACAAGTGCTAAAAATGAAAACGGAGATTACGCCGGCAAATATCTAACGAATATCCCGATACACAAAGGCGGTTTTGGACTCGAAGTGAAAACTGACTATGGATTTAAAGCGCGTCTTGGGGTTACAATGACCGGAATTTCATATATGGATTCAGCGAATGAGGATACGTTGAAAGGATACAGCATAGTGGACGCGGGAATAAGTTATGATAAAGAATGGGGAACTGTTTTTTTGGATGTTAATAACCTTTTTGATAAAGTATACAATAGTTACGGGTATGAGAGCTCTTCCGGACGCAAGACTTACAGCCCGGCGCCGGGACTCGCGTTTAATTATGGAGTGAAGGTAAGGTTTTAATCCCGATCACCTTGCTATCCGGGCTTGACCGATCACCTTGCTATCCCGGGCTTGACCGATCGCCTTGTCATCCCGGGCTTGACCGATCGCCTTGCTATCCCGGGCTTGACCGATCGCCTTGTCATCCCGGGCTTGACCCGGGATCTCTTATAGTTAATGATTAAGCAAAGGCGGTCAAATTATGAGCAATATATTCAAAATATGTTTAAGTATGTCAGTTTTGGCGCACGCGGCGTTTTTCGCGTCGTACGCGTTTGGCCCCGCCATGGATAATCCGCGAATTAAAGAGCCGATTGAAGTAAACTACATTGTGATCGAAAATCCCAAGGTAACAGACGAAAAAGAAATTATCGGTAATAAACAATGTGAAATAATGTTAAATCGCGAAAATATCAATGAGAAACAACTTCGGGACATAAAGGATGATAAACAGGAGCTTAAACCTGAAAATAAAGAATCCTCGCGGAATTTAAAAACGGCGGAAGCAAAAACGCTTTCAGGCAAACAGGAAGCGTTTCTTAAATATTTCAACCTCTTAAGAGAAAAAATACGCAGAGAAATGTACTCCGGTCTCAAAAACGAAAATAAAAACACGGTTACGTTAATTTTTACGCTACATCCCGACGGCAGACTTGGTGCCTTTAATTTTGAAACAAAGGGATTAGAAACGTCGCTAAGATCAAAGGTCACAAAAAGCTTAGACAAAGCTCAGCCGTTCCCACCGTTCCCAAAAGAATTAGGCCGCGATTCCCTGAATTTTTCTCTTAC
>CAYPYT010000027.1:0-3099 GCA_964415105.1 uncultured Planctomycetia bacterium
CGCACTTATTTCGTAGTTTAAAATGTGCAATTAATTAACGTAATTGGTATTACCACCAACCTCGTAGGTTGGTAGTAACCTACGAGGTTGGTAGTTTGGGAGACTCGGGGTGACGCGGCATTATGGCGCGAATCGTTTATCAATGATACGGATTAGTTTTTTACCGTTTTTGCGGAGACTTTCGGGGGAATAAAAAATAAAATCAGTTTCGAATATTCCAATGGACAAATTTTTCCAGAGATCCGGATATTTCAGTTGGATACTGCTGAGGACTTTATCCTTTATAGTGTCTTTTACGGACTCGTTCCGAAGTTCAAGATGGAACTCCATGACTTCCTTTACTCCGCGTAAGAGGAAAACTATTTGCCAATCTTGTGTTAACCCGCCGAGGTCTTTTAAGATTTCTTCGAAGAGCAGGGGGTAGAGGTTCCCGCCGGATGTTACGACCATTTCGTCCGCGCGTCCGCGAAGTTTAGCAAGCTTGCGAAACGGAAGTCCGCACGGGCAAGGTTTTTCAATAAGAGAGCTTATGTCGTTATTTTTATATCGTATGAGAGGCATACACCTGCGGTTTAATGTGGAAAAAACCACTTCGCCGTAGTTCTCGGCGTTGGTATTTACCACTTCAACATAAAAATTATTCTCATCAATGTGATAATCCACGCAGTCGACTGAAGGTTCAAAACCTATGATCCCGGCTGATTCAACTGTTCCGTATACCATACGCACTTCCGCGCCCTGCCATACTTTTCTCATCCAGGCTCTCGCGTTATCCGGCATGGCTTCCGCGCCGCCGATCAAAAGTTTTAAAGGATACGATCCGCGCGCTTCGGCGATTTCCGTAAGTTTGATGAGCCATGTCGGTTCACCGATAATAACGTTAAGGTTATATGTCGGTATGCGTTTATACACTTCCATCGGGTCGATCTTGCCGGCGGTGAGAACGAAAACTTTTGAGTTTTCGATCCCTTTTTGAGTGATAATTCCCGGTATCCATACACTAAAATCAAGCGCGTTAACTATACGGTCTTTTTCGGTTAGTCCTCCGAGAAAAAGTCCCGCCGAGACAAATTTTCCGATTGTGTTCAGCTCATCTTGCGAAAGATATATTCTTTTGTTTTTACCGGTGGTTCCTGAAGACTCAAACACCATATGCGGCACCTGGCATAAAAAATCTTCAGCGTGTTCCACTATATCGGATGGGGTCGTGAAAAAATTCCCCAAGTCCCGAGGGGATTTTATCTTCGCGGGATTTATATTGAGGTTTTTAAATTTTTTCCGGTAAAATGGTGAGTTTTTATACGCGTATTTTATAAGGTGCTGGAAAGACGCTTCTTTTTTCCAGTCAAGCACCGAGCGAGGCGTTTTTTTTAAAACCGAACCTAACATTCGGGCCGGTGAGGACATAATGATTTTATCCGCGAAATTAACCAGCATGGTTTTATCCCTTCTGCTTTAACGCTTTTATCAAAGCTTCTTCGAAAAGCTCCACGCCGAGATCCATTTCTTCTTTTGTTATGTAAAAGTTCGGCGCGAGCGTAAAAGTATTCTTATAGTATCCGCCGATATCAAGCACTAACCCGCGTTTTTTACCCCCTCCCGCGGAAAGCTTACCGCTAAGCCCGATCTCTTCTATTTTTTCTGTCAATTCTCTGTCGGGCGTATATCCGTCTTTCTGACACATTTCAACCCTGATCGCGAGCCCCAATCCTTCGACATCACCTATTTCGGGATATTTTTGCTGAAGCGCTTTAAACCGGTCGGTAAGATATTTACCTTTTTCGGGAATGCTTTCGGCAAAATCCGATTCTCCTATCAGCTTTAACACTTCAAGCCCGACGGTTGTCCCCAAAGTGTTTGATGAAAAAGTTGAATGTGTGGAGCCGGGAGGAAATACATCGGGTGAAATGAATTTTTCTTTCGCCCATACTCCCGAAATAGGGTTAAGCCCGTTGGTAAGGGCTTTCCCGAAAACAATAATGTCCGGAATCACGTCAAAATGTTCTATACCCCAAAATCTTCCCGTACGGAAAAAACCCATTTGAATTTCATCATCCACCATCAGGATATTGTATCTTTCGAGGACTTTTTTTAATCCCTTAAAATAACCGTGGGGAGGTATAACATAACCGCCGGTTCCCTGAACCGATTCAATAAAAAAAGCCCCGAACTCGGACGCATTTGTTTTTTTGTCCACAACCGAATAATATTCCGTTTCAAAAAGACGTTCAAAAAGTTTCAGACAGTGGAGAGAACAGGATTCCTTTTTTTTGTCATAAGGACACCTGAAACAGTAGGGATAGGGGATAAAAAATGCCCGGTCTCCGAAATGTCCGAAATGTTCTCTATACCTGAAACTTGAAGTTATCGCTGATGCTCCGAGGGTTCTGCCGTGATACCCTCCCATAAACGCGAAAGAGAGATTGCGTCCGGTATGGTTTCTTACGAGTTTCATCGCGTCTTCGATCGCGCTTGCCCCGCCGACATTAAAATGAACGCGCCCCTTTTCTTCGAACGTGATTTCCATTTTTTGCGCGATTTTTGCCGCGAGAAGTATTTTTTCTTCGTGAAGATATTGGCAGGCAAGTTGAGGTAAAGAGTCTATCTGGTTTTTAAGCACAGAATTAAGGCGTTCGTTTTTATATCCGAAATTTGCCGCTGAATACCACATCTGAAGATCAAGATATTCCGTGCCTTTGGTGTCATATAAAAAACAGCCTTCGGAACGTTCAAAAATATTCGGATTCGGCACATAATGAACAGTATCTCCCCACGAGCAGTATTTTGCTTCCAGTTTCAGCAGTTCTTTCTGCTTTACTCTATTCCGGAATGATTTAAATGTTAGTTTTTGTTTGAGATTCATTTTAAATCCTTTCGTAATTTGTTATACACATCTTTCAAAGACTTAAATGGTACATACGATATTTTTTCCCGTTTCAGAACTTTGCTCAAATGATCCTTCGCGAAAACCATATCAGCATGCTTTGCCGGACACACGTCAGAAAGTCCGTCACCGATATATATCGATATCGCGCCAGTCGGCGTGTTTCGGAACATATTTTTCTTTTTACAATGAGCGCATCTCAAACATTTATTGTT
>CAYPYT010000027.1:3199-12302 GCA_964415105.1 uncultured Planctomycetia bacterium
TGTTTCGGAACATATTTTTCTTTTTACAATGAGCGCATCTCAAACATTTATTGTTCGTAAAAGGAAACTTGGTGAGAATTCTGTTTCCCGAGAACGTCATGCTGTTAGAGAACACCTTTATGCCTTTTATCCCGTGCGCTTTTAAAACATACTCTATGAAATAATCGAAATTATCACTTAGAATTATAGGCTTAATTTTTTTTGATTCAAGAAAAAGCGCTGTTTTTTTGAAATAAGGATCAAGCTTTATCTCCGCGAGATACGCGTTTATCTGTTTTTTTGTGACGCGAACATCTTTCATTTGACCTTTAAGACATTTTCGCGATCCGAGCTTACCGCTTTTCCACTCTTTTTCCAATTTAAGCCAATTATTGCTTGTGGAATAATCTATAAGAACAGAATCAATCGTGTCCCGTAAAGTAATAGTATTATCAAAATCGAAAAAGACCGCTGTTTTCTTATTACCAATATTATTTAACGGCTTGAGCATAGACCTATACTCCTACTCCGATTTTTATTATTATCCACGATTCAGTAAGTATATCTGTAAACCCCCCAAATCGCAAGCCCCCGAATAAAATTAACCAAACTACCAACCTCGACCCCGTAGGGGCACGGCATGCCGTGCCCTTACAACTGAGAGAAAAGGTGGACGGATGGGTTCGCTCCTACGAAGTTAAAGGCGCAATCTTTGATATTTTGTAAAAATTATGCTAAAATTAGCGCGGTGAAAAATTATGAATACACACGAAATGTATATGCATACCGCGCTTAACTTGGCGCGAAAAGCATTTGACGAAGATGAAGTGCCCGTAGGCGCGGTGATAGTGTATAAAGACCAAATTATCGCGAGGGCCCATAATCAGATAAAAACCTTAAAAGATCCGACGGCGCACGCGGAAATGATCGCTATAACCCAGGCGGCCGCGTATCTTGAAAACGAAAGATTGAACGAGTGTGATCTTTATGTTACAATTGAGCCCTGTGCGATGTGCGTGGGCGCGTCTATGCTCGCGCGCCTTCGAACACTGGTTTACGGCGCGAATGAATTAAAGACAGGCGCGTGCGGATCACAGATAGATCTCGCGGCTCCCAGGCTTTTCAACCATAAGATTGAAGTAATAAGCGGTATCCTGGAACCTGAATGCCGTACAATAATACAGGAATTTTTCCTGAATAAAAGATAAGCAGGATATAGGCTTTTGGCCTGTACCGACAACGCCATATTACGCGGAGAGATGCCCGAGTTGGCTTAAGGGAACGGTTTGCTAAACCGTCGTTGGGTTTATACCTAACCAGGAGTTCGAATCTCCTTCTCTCCGCCATTTTTTAAACGAACCCCTGAGAGGTGGTTCGTTTTTTTTTTTTTTGCGGGGCCCTGCGAAGTATCCTCACAGAGCAGGGTTTTACCTCTAAAAAGAAAAAAGGTAAAATTTCTTGATGAATA
Source organism: uncultured Planctomycetia bacterium (assembly GCA_964415105.1). Taxonomy (GTDB): domain Bacteria; phylum Omnitrophota; class Gorgyraeia; order Tantalellales; family Tantalellaceae; genus BS750m-G21. The sequence goes on from CAYPYT010000027.1 coordinate 4,647, forward strand.
GATTGAGGCAGTGTATGCTTTATTGCGGGAGGAAAGAGATATGGTTCAAACTTTATTAAAAACAAACAATTACAGCGGCAAATATGTTGCTCTCGAAAGTTTTCAAAGTCACACCGTTATAGCTTCCGCAAACTTAAAGGGTCAGGGCTTGACTTTTGACAGAACAGAAAAATTAAAAAGAGAGAGATTGAAAAGATGTCAAATGTCAAGCCCTGACCCCATGGTCCTGCGCCATTCAAACCTCCTTAAGTTCTGTTTGAATAGTTTAATTTAACATCAGCCTTTTTGGGGAATTATAATTGTCGTTGACCGGTATTTATAATTGTCGCTCAGCACATGACAATAATCAACTTTATAAAAAAGAGTTACCGGAATGAATGGATACAAGTTCCGGAATACGCAAGTTGGCAATGGTTAGCTGGTATATTGGAAAAAGTTAGATTTTAAATTGACAATAGTGTAAAAAAATGATATCTTAAATTGACAAAAAGGTATGTGAAGTTTACAAAAAATTGGTGAATATAATGGGTTTAAAAAAAGAACAGAGAGAAATGATAAAGAAATTTTTAATTGAGAATGTAACAGAACATTCTCGTGATATTGTCAAAACCGCTTCATCTTTTTTCGGTATAAGCAGGCAGGCGGTACACAAATATATGAAACAGCTAATAACAGACGACATCCTCATCGTAGAGGGAAAAACAAGAAGCGTCAGTTACCAACTCAAGGATAAAGAATACACGCACCAAATAGTCATTAACCCAAGAGTAAGAGAGGATGTAGTTTGGAGCAAGTATATCAAACCGATATTGCCGAAATTGGAAAAGAATGTCTATGATATTTGCCTTTATGGTTTCACGGAAATGATGAACAACATTATTGATCATTCGGAATCGGAGCAGGCCATAATAACAGTTAAAGTAAACGCGATAGAAATTGAGTTTATGCTAATGGATAATGGTGTAGGCATTTTTTATAAAATACAAAAATTCTTAAATTTAAGCGATCCTAAATACGCGATCTTGGAATTAGCAAAGGGGAAGTTTACAACAGATGAGGCAAGGCATTCCGGCGAAGGTATCTATTTTTCATCACGAATATGTGATGAATTTGTTATTTTGTCGGGAGATCTTTATTTTAGAGGTCAAACGAATGGAGATTGGTTAACGGATGCGGAGCGCCTAAGTAAAGGAACAACGGTGTTTATGAAGGTAAATAAAAACACGAGTAAAAATGTGCAGAAAGTATTTGATGAGTATTCTCCAAGCGAAGATGATTATGGTTTTTCAAAAACAACGGTTTCGGTTAAATTGCTTAAGGACGAAGGTGAAGAGCTTATTTCAAGGTCACAGGCCAAAAGACTTGTTATGAGGTTTTATAAATTCAAAGAAGTTACGCTGGATTTTAGAGGTATTAAGACAATAGGCCAGCCGTTTGCGGATGAGGTGTTCCGAGTTTTCCAGGCGCAAAATCCAAGTGTTAATCTGGTGAGGATCAATACAAGCGGGGAAATAGAAAAAATGATAAAACATGTTTTAAGCAATGCTGAATAAAAATTAAAAAAGCGGTCAAAAGGGTACGGAGATAAAATGATTGATTTGCTCATGAAAACTATTATTTTGGACGCTTATAATGTGATCTATAGACTGCCGGAGCTTTCGGGGAAGCTGAAGGGGAGTTTACGGTCTGCCAGGCGTGCATTACTGAATTTAACAATGGACTGGAAACGGGAGCGGGGATTTAAGGGCGATATTTATATTGTCTATGACGGGCAAGATGATGTATTCAATCCCGAAGGGTCGAAGTTTGGAGGCATCAGGAATATTTTCACCTCTTCCAGAGAAGAAGCGGATGACAGAATAATATCAATGGTGAGGCAAGCGGCAAAACCTTCTGAGGTAGTTGTTATCTCTCTTGACGGGAAAGTGGCCAATGGATGTAAAGTGTATGGGGCCAATGTCGAGAATCCTGATTTTTTGAGACGAAAACGAAAGAAGCGCAAGCGTATAGTTGAAGCTTCGAGTAAAGAACTTTTGTCCGGTAAAGCCGAACGGGAGATCAATGAATACTACGCGTCCGCCCTTGGCTTGGATTGATGTTTTGGGGTTTTATGGGATAGGGATTTTTTTCTTGGGAGTGATTCGGGAAGGGTTGGAAGAAAGAGTGTTAGTTTGAATTCGTAAATGGTGAAAGGCGCGGCTATTGTTGCGCGGGTCTTTATTAAGGTAATAAGTGGAGTAGATTTTATGGAAATAATTATTCATCGGGGGACCGGGGATTTTGGGGGGAAGAGTGTTGAGCTTCGCTCCGGAAAGTCGTGTATTTTTATGGATTTCGCTCTGCCGTTTGTTGGAGGGGATACCGCGCGGTTTGATCCTGAAAGTATTGAAGGGAAAACTGTCGAAGAGCTTGTCCATGCGGGTATTCTGCCGGAGGTAAGAGGTCTTTATAAAAACGAAGAAAAAGCGGTTGATGGTATTCTTCTTTCTCATTTCAATCTCGAGCATTATGGATTTAGTGATTATGTTAATCCCAATATTCCTGTTTATATGAGCCGGGGCGCGAAAGAACTTATTGATATAACCAATATTTTTACGGCAAAAAATTCAGGGAATATTAATGCTTCAATTATTCGGCATTTGAGAGCTTTCGAGGTTGGCAGTTTCAAGGTTACGCCGTATCTTGTGGATCATTTTGCTTTTGACGCGTTGGCATTTCTGGTGGAAGCTGACGGGGAAAGGGTTTTTTATTCGGGTGATTTTCGCGGGAGCGTCAGGGGAAGTATTTTATTTGACCGGATAATTAAGGATCCGCCGACTGATGTTGATTGCCTTCTCGTGGAGGGAGCTATGCCGACCGTGGGGGAGAATACGCGCGCTGATGAAGATAGTGTGCGGAGGAGAATCGAAAAGATACTGAAGGATAGTGACAGTATTACCTTTCTTTTCGCGTCTTCACGAAATATAGACAGTTTGGTTTCCGCGTACAAAGCGTGTCTTAAAACCGATTCGATTTTTGTGATAGATATTCGTACAGCTTTTATCCTGGATAAACTCAGAAAAGTTTCAAAAAATATTCCGCAATTCGATTTGAAGAATATGAGAGTTAAATTCACAAAAGATCAAGCTGAGGCACTGGTTCGCGCGGGATACCGCGCGCTTTTGTATGCTTATGACAAACGGAAAATAGATATGTTCGAGGTCAACCGAAAAAAAGAGAAGATCCTGATGCTTGCCGGGGATAATTCTATGTTTTCAAGTATGTTGAAAGACATAGATAAACCGGCAGGCGCGAAAATAATATATTCCACGCGGGAAGAATGTCTGACGGATAAGTTTCGGGAATATTGTGATAGAAAGGGGCTGGTTATTGAATACGCGTGTACAAGCGCGCGCGCGGCAGTGGACGATATCAAGGATTTTACTGACGCGATGCGGGCCAAAAAGGTAATTTATACCAATACGTTTGAACGGTAGAAATATTCGAGTTTATTTGAAAATGTTCGCTGAATTTTTAATAATCAGGTGAGGGGTCGGGGAGTTTTCCGACCCCTCATTCTGAAGCCCAAAGGGCTGAAGGATCTATAGAGATCCTTCCACTTCACTTCGTTCAGTGTCAGGACGTTTAAAGCGGCGCTTAAAAAAAAGAAGTATTTTTATTGACACCGCCGGAGTTTTAGGTATAATATCTGCTGAAGATGTAGTAAATGATGTGGGGAAATTTTATAATGAAACAAAAATTTTCCGCCGTGTGTTTTTTTACGCCGGTGTTTACTACGATAATATTTCTAAAAGGAGGAAGTGACTGATGGCAAAAGGAACAGTAAAATGGTTTAATAACTCAAAGGGCTATGGATTTATTACTCCTGAAGACGGAAGCCAGGATGTATTCGTACATCACAACTCAATTCAGGGTGAAGGCTATAAGTCTTTAGATGAAGGTCAGACGGTTGAGTTTGACGTTCAGCAGGGACAAAAAGGCATGGAAGCCGTAAATGTAGTAAAGCTGTAATGTGAGGAACCAAAAAAACAAGGCCCGGCAATATATTGTCGGGTCTTGTTTTTTTTTATATAAGTAGAAGGTTCTTATCACAAATAGATTGACAGATTTATTGGATTAGTGTAAAATAAAGTAAGCATTAATTGTTAAATTGGTGTTTATAGGAGTTCTTAAACCACGAGGTTAGGAAATCTTAGCCTGGTGGTTTTTTTTATTTAAAGAGGACAAAGAGTATGCCGAATCAAAAAAGAAGAAAAAATGTGCGGAATATCGCTATCATAGCGCATGTAGACCACGGGAAGACAACGCTTGTTGACGCGCTTTTGAAATACTCCGGGGCTTATGAGTTTAAAGATGGCGAGACTACTATTATGGATTCTAACCCTTTGGAAAGAGAGAGAGGGATCACTATTCTGTCAAAGAACGCGTCTTTAGAGTATAAAGGAGTGCAGGTAAATATTGTTGACACTCCGGGACACGCGGATTTTGGCAGTGAAGTGGAGCGGATCCTGCAGATGGTTGACGGTGTTCTTCTTCTTGTCGACGCGTTTGAAGGGCCTATGCCTCAGACAAAATTTGTTCTTAAAAAATCGCTTGAACTTCATCTGAAACCGATTCTTGTTATTAATAAACTTGATCGGCCGAACGCGCGCCCCGATGAAGTTGCCAATCTGACCTTTGATCTTTTTTGTGAACTGAACGCGACGGATGAACAGCTTGATTTTCCTATAGTTTACGCTTCAGGGAAAGACGGGTACGCGACGCTTGATCTTAATGATCCGAGAGAATCAGTGAAACCGCTTTTAGAGACGATCCTGCACAGAGTTCTGCCGCCGGTCGCTGATCCTGAACGTCCTTTTCAGATGCTGGTTACAATGCTTGATTACGATTCATATGTGGGGCTTATCGCGATAGGGCGGATCTTTCACGGTTCCATACGTGTTGGGGAGCCTGTGGCTCTTGTCAAAAGGGACGGAACTATTAGTCGTGGGAAAGTGACTAAGATACTGAAGTATCGGGGTTTACTCCGGGTAGAGAGCCAGGACGCGACCGCGGGTGATATAATATCGATTTCCGGCATAGAAGATGTACAGGTAGGCGAGACTTTGGCATGTGTTGACGCGCCAAAGGGGCTTTCGACAATAAAGATAGACGAGCCTACTATTTCCATGAATTTTTCACATAATACAAGTCCTCTCGCGGGCAAGGATGGCGGCCGGTTTTTGACGTCGCGGCATATCCGTGAAAGGCTGAAGCATGAAGCAATGATAAATGTCGGGATAAAAGTTGATGAGGCTACCGTTGGGGAACGGTTCAAAGTTTCAGGCAGGGGCGAGCTGCACTTAGAGATCCTAATAGAAACAATGCGCCGTGAGGGATATGAACTGGAAGTATCCCGCCCTCGAGTGATATTGAAAAAAATGGGTAAAGAAACCCTTGAGCCCGTAGAAGAAGTGGTTATTGAGGTGGATTCGCAATATCAGGGCGCTGTTATGCAGGCGCTTGGAATGCGAAAAGCGGTGGTTCGAGAGATTACGCCGACAACGTTGTCCACCACCAGGATGGAATTTGTGATTGCTTCAAGAGCGCTAATAGGGTTTAGAAGTGATTTTTTAGTTATGACACGAGGAACAGGGATCATGTACCAGAATTTTTTTGAATATCAGAAATATAAGGGAGAATTGCCGTCACGCCAGGCGGGTGTTATGGTGGCGCAGTCGACAGGGAAAGCGGTTGCTTTCGCGCTTTATAATTTACAGCCGCGCGGAGAGGTTTTTGTTTCGCCCGGAGATGACCTGTATGAGGGGATGGTTTTGGGGGTAAATAATAAAGGGGTGGATCTTGTAGTGAACGCGCTTAAGGAAAAAAAACTGACCAACATGCGCGCGTCGGGTTCGGATGACGCGATACAGCTTATTCCTCCAAGAAAAATGACGCTTGAATTCGCGCTTGAATTTATCGAAGATGATGAGCTTGTTGAGATCACACCGAAAAATATAAGAATAAGAAAATTGCATTTAAATGAAAATAATAGGAAAAGAGAGGGAAAGAGCGAGAGCGTGAAGAACTGAATCTCCCGGCTCACCTTGCGAAAGACAAGGCTATGGGGATTTAATTTTACCACTAACCACGGAGGTTGGTGTATTGGTTAGAGATAGAAATTTTTAAATTAAAAAAAACAAGGAGTTAAAATATTATGACGAAAGAAATAAAAAAAAGTGTATCTTTTGACGGGATGGGTATTGCCCCGAAGATAATCGAAGTGTTGGATCGATTGAAGTTCACCAGTCCGACGCCGATCCAGCATAAAGCCATTCCCGTAGCGATAGAAGGGACTGATATTATAGGAGTGGCTCAAACAGGGACAGGCAAGACCCTTGCTTTTGCCATACCTGTTGTACAGCGTCTCGCGCGCAATATGGGAAGGTGTCTGGTAATTGTTCCTACCAGGGAATTAGCCATACAGGTGGATGAGACTTTTCGAAAAATAGCGCCTTTATTCGGCATAAATACTGTGGTTATTATAGGCGGAGTTCCCATGCAGTCTCAGTTGAAAACACTGAGAAAGAAACCGCGTGTTATTATTTCCACCCCCGGTCGGCTTGTTGACCATTTGAACCAGAAGACGCTTCGCTTGGATGATGTGGAAGTTCTTATTCTGGATGAAGCTGACAGAATGCTGGATATGGGTTTCAAACCGGATATAGAACGTATCCTTAAGGCTGTTCCAAAAAAAAGACAGACAATGCTTTTTTCAGCGACGATTCCCGGAGCGATCGTGTCGATAGGCACTACACATATGAAGCTTCCGGTTCATATCGAGATCGCCCCGTCAGGAACCGCCGCGGAAAATATTGTTCAGGAATTATTTATCGTAAAAAGAGAATCCAAAAAGAAACTGCTCGCTAAACTGCTTGAGCAGTATCGCGGTTCGATATTACTTTTTTCACGTACAAGAAAAGGCGCGGGCAAGATCAAGATCATGATCAAGGAAATGGGACATAAAGTGGCGGAAATACATTCGGACAGGACGCTTCGGCAGAGGAGAGAAGCCCTTGAAGGATTTAAAAGCGGATATTACAGAATACTTGTCGCGACCGACATCGCGGCCAGGGGAATAGATGTTGTCGGGATAGAAACAGTTATAAATTATGATCTTCCCGATGACGCGGAAAATTATGTGCATAGGATCGGACGCACAGGTCGAGCCGGGCATGAAGGCCGCGCCATTTCGTTCGCCACTCCGGAACAGGGCAGGGATATACGCAACATCGAAAGTATCATTAAGACGGCTTTACCCGTTTCGGAACATTCGGAGATTTCAGCTGAAAGATTCTTGGCGCGTACGGCACATCCGAAAAACTCCCGAAGTTCAGCGAAGGGAAGAAGTAAAAGAACAGGCCCGAACACAAGAAGAAACACAAACAGAAGCACAAGTACAAGCAAGCCGCCCCGTAAACGCCGGTGATGCGAGATAAATTTTAAATAGGAACGTCAAATTAAATAGGGACGTCTCCCAATTAATTAATTGGGAGACGTCCCTATTTAATTTGTTGTCATGTCTGTTTCGTCTGTTCGCCCGCGAAGATATTCTCGAGGAGTAGAATATCTTGGTTTTTGGGTGCTTCTGTAATATAATGAACTCTTCAAAAAAAA
>CAYPYT010000028.1:0-11496 GCA_964415105.1 uncultured Planctomycetia bacterium
ACCAACCTACGAGGTTGGTAGTAACCTACGAGGTTGGTAGTAACCTACGAGGTTGATGGTAACTTGAACCCTGTACCCTGAACCCTGAAACTTGCAACCTGCAACCTGAAACGTAAACATGTATTATTACTCATACAACAAATATTTAAGAGAGCGGTTTGGCGAGAAGGTTCGGCGTATCAGTTTAAACGCGGGATTTGCTTGTCCGAATAGGGACGGCACGATAAGTACGGAGGGATGCGTATTTTGTAATGAGTTCGGATTTTCAGTAGGGCCCCAAAAAACGGTTTCTCTAAAAGGACAGATTGAAGCAGGTCTTGCCGGAGGCAAAAAGAAGTTCGGCAACAACAAGTTTATCGCGTATTTCCAGAACGGCGCGGGGACAAACGCCGGCGCGAAAGATCTGAAAACGGCATATGATGTAATAAAGGATTATCCCGAAATTGTCGGGCTTTCAATATCAACGAGACCCGATTGTATTGATGAAGAAAAATTGGATATGATTGCCGGTTTTTTGACGGATTATGATGTTTGGATCGAATATGGCGTTCAAACGGTGCATAATAAAACGCTTAAAAATATAAATCGAGGGCACGCGTTTCTTGAGTCTTTTAACGCTATAAATCTGGCGGCTTCGAGAGGTATAAAAGTGTGCGCGCATGTTATTTTAGGGTTACCGGGAGAAACACCCAAAGACATGATGCGCACTGCCGATGAAGTAGCCTCTCTTGAAGTTTCAGGTATAAAACTGCATGTTCTTCATGTGCTGAGAAATACTAAGCTGGCAGAGATGTACAATAAAGGAAGTGTGGATCTCTTGAGGAGGGAAGAATATGTGAAAATTGTATGCAGTTTTTTGGAAAAGATGAAAACGCCTTGCGTTATTATGAGGCTTGTTTCGGACGCGTGGGAAAATTATCTCATAGCGCCCGATTGGATAAAAAATAAACAGCTGGTTATGCATGAAATAGAAAAAGAATTCGCGCGGCGCGGAACGAGGCAAGGATGTTTACGAAATTAAATTTTGAATTAGAGAACGTATATGATATCATACAATCAAATTGGAAGTAGGGGCACATTGCATGTGCCCGAAAGAAAAAAAGGAGGGCGATCGTGAAAATAAAATCAATAATATGTTTTTCCGCTATCGTGGGGATGCTATCACTTTTTTTCGCGGTAGAAGGTTTTGCCGCTCGAAAATCTTCCTCGGATCTTTTAAAAGAAGGACTTTTAGGCGCGGGAGCGGGGGCGGTAGGCGGCGCCGTGAGCGGAGGTAAAGGCGGAGGAATCTGGAAAGGCGCGCTTGCGGGAGCGGGGGTAACTATTCTCGGCGGAGCACTGCTTGATTCGATAAGCGGAGAGAAAGTGGATGACGTCAATAATGTTGATTCGGTAAGCCCCAGAACCGCGTATTCAGACGGATATGAAGCCGGATATGGAAACGGATATAAAAAAGGGTATACCGAAGGATATAACGAGGGGTTAAAAGAAATAAACAGGTCTTGAAATCAAATTTTTATTTTACACTTAATAAATTCATAAATTTTATGGCAAAACTATTAAAAACGAATATATATTCCTTGGCATTTGGAGGCAAAGGTGTCGGCAAAATTGACGGTAAAGTATGCTTTGTCAAAGGAGCTTTGCCGGGAGAAGATGTTGAGTTTTACGTAACAAAAAGTACGTCAAGGTATATTGAAGGCGACGTGTCTAAGATCATAGTTCCTTCCGAGGATAGGCAAAAACCGGTTTGCCGTTATTATTCAATATGCGGAGGATGCGATCTTCAGCATATCTCCTATGAAAAAGAATTGTTTTATAAAAATGAACAGGCGATTCAACTTATTAAGAGAATCTCCGGTATCAACGACTTTACAGCCGGGGAAATTGTGCCGTCAAAAGATTGTTATCACTACCGGTCGAGTGTTACTTTACATAAAACAGGCGCGCGGTATGGGTATTATAAAAAGAGACAGCATTCCATAATTCCGATCGATGAGTGTCCCATAGCTGATAAAGCCATAAACATGGAGATTGTTGAACTTGACGGCAAAAAAGGGAAAGAAGAAGTTACTCTTAAAACTGATTTCAAGGGTAAAGTCTGGTCTTCAAATGTTATGGGAGAAAGGTTTTTTATCGATCAGTATAACGGTGTTGAATTTTTCGCCTCCCCAAAAGCGTTTTCTCAGGCCAATCGTCCCGCGGCAAGCAATATCGCGAAAATCCTGAAAGAATGGATCGGGTCGGACGAAAAGGATAGCGCGTTTTTTGATCTGTATTGCGGCTCAGGGTTTTTCAGCTTTCTGTTAAAAGATAATTTTTGTTTCGGAGTAGGTATTGATTCAAGCCAAATTGCCATAGATTGCGCTAAAAGCACAATTAAGCGTATGGATCTCGCGAACATCAAATTTTACAAAGGGGACGCCGAAAAGATATTTTTTGATGTTTTCGAAAGAAATAAAAAATCCCGCAATATACTTTTTGTTGACCCTCCCCGAACGGGACTTCCAAAAATGTTTCTTGAAAAAGCGGCACGTTTAAACGACATCAACCGTATATACTATCTCTCCTGCGACCCCGCCTGCCTATCGAGAGACATAAAAGTAATAACCGCTTTCTCAAAATGGCGGTTAACCAGAATCCTCCCATTTGACATGTTCCCAAGAACCGCGCATATTGAAGTATTAGCAGAATTCGTACCCCCAAAAACCCGGTAAATCCGCCTCGTAAGATATATTATGTCACCCAAAACACCAACCTCGTAGGTTATTTGCGCCCGAGTTATGTTAACTACACCAACAACCTCGTAGGTTGGTAGTGCAAAATGGATTTAATTCCGTAGGGGCGCACCCGCGTGTGCGCCCTTATGTTGAATACGTTGAGAAAATGGCGGACACGCGGGTCCGCCCCTACGAAGACGTTGCAAAAAAAAACACCAACCTCGTAGGTTGGTGTTTTTATAATGAAACATACGCGTGGAACAATCGATACGATTTGTAAAATGGACGTTGGACATTCGTAGGGTGCGGACCCATGGGTCCGCCCCTACGAAGTTGGTGGTGCAAAAAAAAACACCCGCGAGGCGCGATCGGCAAACCGGCAAGCAGGAATGTTCTTGATGATGAGGCTTGTTTCGTATATGATATGTGTGCGAACGGTAAATGTCAAAATGTGAGATAGTGGGGCCTGGCTTGCCTGGCCCTTACAAAAATTATTTTTGTGTTCTAATCCATTAGTGTCTCGCCGCCTGGGATTTGGTATAAATGCGCTTCGCAACATTTATACCAAGCGGCATAGACATTAATTCGACCGGACAACTTATGCTCCCTACGGTCGCATAAGTTGTGGTCTCATTAAAAGGAGTAAGGCATGTTTAGAGAAGAGATCAAGGTGCTGGATTGCACTATAAGAGATGGAGGTCTTATTAATGACCATTATTTTGATGATAAATTCGTGCGGGAAGTTTATAAAGCGGTGTCTTTGGCCGGTGTGGATTATATGGAGATCGGGTATAGATGTTCTAAAGGCATAATGTCGCCTGATAAATACGGGAAATGGAAGTTTTGTGATGAAAGTGTCATAAAAAAGGCAATAGAAGGAATAAAATCAAACACAAAACTTTCTGTTATGGTGGATGTGGGAAGAGTTGAAAAACAAGATATTCTTCCGGCGGAGAAAAGTGTTCTCGATATGATTAGAGTGGCGACTTATGTAAAAGATGTTGATAAAGCGATTGATTTGGCGAACCAAGCCTTGGATAAAGGATATGAGACGACAGTTAACATAATGGCGATATCTAAAGCCAATGATAGTGAACTGGACGAAGCGTTAGCGCAACTTGAAGCGGAAACTAAGGTGAGTGTGGTATATATTGTCGATAGTTTCGGCGCGCTTTATTCGGAAAGCGTGACGCATCTTGTGAACAAATATAAAAAATTTTTAAAAACCAAAGAAGTCGGGATGCACGCGCATAATAATCAACAGCTCGGATACGCGAATACAATACAAGGCATCATAGACGGCTGTAATTTTGTTGACGCGACTATTTACGGTATAGGAAGAGCCGCGGGAAACTGTCCTCTGGAACTTATTATAGGTTTTTTGAAAAATCCTAAATTTGATCTAAGACCCATTTTGGATGTGATCACAAAAGAGGTTCTTCCTTTAAGAGAGAAGATTGAATGGGGATATCTTTTGCCGTACGCGATCACCGGCATGTTTAACGAACATCCGAGAACGGCTATGGCGCTCAGGAAAACAGCGGATAAAGATAATTATCGTGATTTTTTTGAGAGTATGTCGGCTATGGAAGTAGAGTAGCGGACGAAAAATAATTAATATCGGGGCTGGGTTTTGACGCCTTGATGGGTGAAGAGCACGGCCCCTATTTACACAATGAACAATCATCCCCCTAAACTTCTAATCGCTGACAAAAAAGGACGTGTGTATGATGTGCCTTTTTTATCAGCGGCAGGCATGAAACGCGGGGAATATTTTCGTCTTTTCCCGAGGAGTCTTATCAAATTGCCTTCGGACAGTGAATTGTTTATGCTTCCGGAGAGATTTCCCATCGGTTATGATCCGGACAAACGTTGTTTTGTTCGGGTAAAAAGAAACCCGTTAGTTAAAAATAATGAACCTTGTTATGCTGTCGCCGCTTTTCTTTCCCCGGGATATACCGCGACCTATAATGCCGCGTATTTTCAGTCAAAAAAAACCGGCAAATTGCCGCTTTTCAGTTATTCCGCGGTTGTGTTTTATAAAAACGAGTTTTATGCCGCGGGAATACGCGTTGACAGTGAAAAACGCCAGACGCTTATCGGTATGGATGTTAAAACAGTTCGGAAAAATGTTAAACTTTTCAAAAAGATTTTCCCTGAAAACCGGTTGGTACGGCATCTTGAGACATGCGCGCTTACCTACGGATGTCCCGCGGCTAAGAATTTTTTTCTTAAAAGATATGAAGGGCCTCTTCCTTCGTCGCCTTCGTGTAACGCGAGATGTATAGGATGTATATCTTATCAGCCGGGCAAAAATTGTTCTTCAACCCAGCCGCGTATTACTTTTGTTCCTACACCCGAAGAAATATCGTCCGTCGCGCTTTTTCATATAAAGAATGCCGCTAATCCGGTCGTAAGTTTCGGCCAAGGATGTGAAGGTGAACCCCTTTTGGCGGGAGGAGTCTTGGAGGAAGCGATAAAACGCGTAAGAAAAAAAACAGCCAAAGGCATTATTAATCTTAACACAAACGCTAGCAAACCCGATATTCTGCGCCGCCTTTTTCGAGCGGGTCTTGATTCGATCAGAGTAAGTATTAATAGTTTTCAGAAAGAGTATTACGAAAAATATTATAAACCTGAAGATTACGCCTTAAAAGACGTTCTTAGATCAATAAAAATAGCAAAAACGGAAGGCGCGTTTGTTTCGATCAATTATCTTGTTATGCCGGGGTTTACCGATTCGGATAAAGAAATAAAAGCGCTGAGTAAGTTTTTGTGTAAACAAGAGATAGATATGATTCAGTGGCGTAATTTAAACTATGATCCGATATCATATTTCAAAGAACTCGGGATCAAATCCGAACAAAATGATACCTCCGGTATAGATACACTTATCCGTAAGATGAAAAAAGATTATCCGCGCGTTATGCACGGTTATTTTAATCCGTCACGACTAAGGATCAAGAGATTTAAAGGCGGCGCGGACCGCCGGGCCCACGGACAGACATGAACATGAAAAAACATTATTTAAAATACGGGTGTATAAGTCTTATCGCGCTCGGCGTTTTAGCGCTCTGCGGCGCGGTGCCGAACGCGGCGAAAATAGATATAAACGCGAAATGCGCTCTCATTATGGAAGTGAAAAACGGGAATGTGCTTTTCGCGAAAAACGCGAATGAACGGTTTCCGCCCGCTTCGACGGCGAAAATTATGACGGCAATTGTGGCAAGTGAAAATATGCCGCTTGATACGAAAATCGCAGTATCCAAAAAAGCGGCGGAGGTTGAACCGGTGGTTGCGGGGATAACGCCCGGTGCCGAATACGCGTTAGAAGATCTTTTACGGGCGGCGTTAATAAGGTCCGGAAACGATGCCGCCAAGGTGATATCCGAAGGTGTAGGCTCCACTAAAAACGATTTTTCCGGTCTAATGAACAAGAAGGCTGAAAAAATAGGAATGGGCGATACATATTTTGCTAATGCTTCCGGTCTTCCGACCAGCGCTAAAGACACGCAGTTTGTTACCGCGCGAGACCTTGCCCTTATGATGCGTTACGCGCTTAAAAATGAAACCATCATGAAAACGCTTTCCAAAAAGACTTGCGATATTACCGGCAGTGACGGAAAAAAAATACATCTAACAAGCATAAATAAAACGCTTTTTAACGAAGACGACGCGTTATGGGGAAAAACCGGATATACAAAAGAAGCAAAACGTACATTTGTCGGTGTTGACGCTTCATCCCGGCCCCGTATTATAATAGCCGTGCTTCAGTCCGATGACCTTTGGCGGGATCTTGCTAAGCTTAAGACGGCCGGGCTTGAACTTTATGAAGAGAGGCAAAGATCCGTTTTTACAAAAATCAGAGATTTTTTGTATCGCTGATTTTCAGATAGTAGGGGCACGGCATGCCGTGCCCCTACGGGGGCGGCGTCGGCGATATTTTAAAGCGGGTGAATGTAAAAGAACCTCGGGAGATGGATATGGAAGATAAACTTTCTATTGCTTTTGTTTGGCATATGCACCAGCCTTTATACAAGGATTTACTGACGGGGAAGTATTACCTTCCGTGGGTGAGGCTTCATTCCACGTATTCATATTATGATATGATCTCAATTCTTGATGATTTTCCGGAAGTAAAAGTAACCTTCAATATGACTGCTTCTTTGATTTGGCAATTATTGGATATTTCCGGAGACCATGGTTTTCATGATGAATACCTTATACTTTCGAAAAAACCCGCCGAAGAGCTGGAGCCTCACGAAAAAGAATTTATTCTTAAAAACTTTTTTTCATGTGATTTCAAAAACGCGATATTGCCGGTGGAAAGATATCATGAACTTTTTAAAAAAAGAGGGGATTCTCTTAAAAAAGAAGATATTCGTTCAAGAAGCAAAAATTTCAGTGTTTCCGATCTTAGAGATTTACAGGTGTTGTTCAATCTCGCGTGGTGCGGCTTTACACTGCGGAGGAAAAACGAACATGTAAAAAAAATGGCGCATAAAGCGCGTTCTTTTACGGAAGATGAGAAAATCGCGCTTTTAAATATACAACAGGAAGTTGTCTCTTCCATCCTCCCCGCGTATAAGCGTATGCAGGATGAAGATCGCGTTGAAATTTCAACGTCTCCTTTTTATCATCCCATATTGCCCCTTTTATGCGGTATAGACGAGCGGGGAGATACTGCTTTTCTGGAAGACGCGCGCGAGCAAATTAAAAGGGCGATTCTTCTTTATGAAGAAGTTTTTCTGCGAAAGCCTCCGGGCATGTGGCCGCCGGAAGCGGGGGTTAGTCGGTTTATAGTGCCGCCTTTGGCGGATGAGGGGATAAAGTGGATCGCTTCGGATGAAGGGGTTCTTTTGGAGTCTTTCAAAGACGAAGGGTTTTCGAGGGAAGAACTGCTTTATAAGCCTTTTAAGGTAGAAGAAGCCTCGCGAAAAATTGATATGGTTTTTCGTGATGCTAGGATCTCAAACGCGATAGGATTTAAATACGCGTCACTTTCGGCAAAAGACGCGGTTTCGGACTTAATGGACAGCTTGAAAAGCATTAATAAGACTTTACCCCGGAAAAAAGGTCCGCGTGTAGTTTCAATTATATTGGACGGAGAGAATCCATGGCCGTATTTTCAAAAAAGCGGCGCGGATTTTCTTTCCCGGATGTATGAACAGATCTCTTCACACAAACAAATGCGGTTTGTTACCGTAAGCGGTTTTTTGAATTCGAATAGAGAAAGAACAAAAATAAAGAAACTTTACGCCGGCAGCTGGATCGACCGTAATTTTGATAAATGGATAGGTTCCGCCGGAAAAAAACTCGCGTGGAAATGTTTGGAAAAAGCTAAAAAGGAAATGATATCTTTCGGAGATTCAAACGCGGAGGCACTGGAAGAGCTGTATATTGCAGAAGGAAGTGATTGGTTTTGGTGGTATGATGATTTCGGGACAAACTTAAATTTTATATTTGACGAACTCTATAGACTGCACTTAAGCAATATTTATTCCGCCATAGGCAGAAGGACGCCTTATTATTTAGAGTCTCCTCTTCAAGCAAGATCTCCGGCGAAAAACATTTCAGGGATCGATACCCCGCTTGAAATGGCGTCCGTGACAAAAGTGCTTATAGTTTCGTCTGAATGTATCCCGTTCGCGAAAACCGGCGGATTGGCGGATTTCTCCGCCAGTCTCGCTAAAACGCTGGGTTCTTTCGGGTGTGACGTTAGCGTGATAATGCCTTTATACAAATGCGTGAGAGACGCCGCGCGGGGCTTAATAAAAGAACCTCGGCATATCAAAACATCTTTTTTTAAAGACGTAAGTGATTTTGAATTATATTCCGCCAGGACGGAAGGCGTTACGGTATATTTTGTGCGTAACGATAAATATTTCGAGAGAGACGGTCTTTACGGTACGGATAGAGGGGATTATCAAGACAACGCGTTAAGATTCGGGTTTTTTTCAAAAGCTGTTCTTTGCGCGATAAGACATTCTGGATTTAAGCCCGATATCGTTCATTGCAATGATTGGCAAAGCGCGCTGATACCTTTTTATTTAAAATACAGCCTCAATTTTGACGATTATTTTAAAAACATAAAAACGCTTTTTACGATACACAACATGGCATACCAGGGTGTTTTCGATAAAATGTTTCTTAAAAAACTGGATATTTCCGAAAGTTTTTTCAATATGCACAATCTGGAATTTTACGGCATGTTGAATTTTCTAAAGTCAGGTATACTCTATTCTGACGCGGTAAACACCGTAAGCGAACGTTATGCCCGAGAAATAATGACGCCTGAATACGGGGCGAGTTTGGACGGTCTTATGCGGGCGGAAAAAGACAAACTTTACGGTATTCCCAACGGCGCGGATTATAGCGTATGGAACGCTGAAAACGATTCTTTCATTAAAACCAATTACAACGCGAAAAGTATAGAAAAAAAAATAGAGTGTAAAAAAGATCTACTTGAATACGCGAACCTTTCTCTTCCGCCGCGCGCGCCGATAGTGGGGTGTGTCACGCGTCTTGCCGATCAGAAAGGGATGGATCTTTTCGCGGGGATAATCGATAAAATCGTTCAATTGGGATGCGGTATTGTTATTCTTGGCCGGGGGACCCGGCAATATAACGAACTTTTTTCCTCTCTTATGGAGAAATTTCCCAAAAATGTGTATGTATGCAATGAATTTAATGACGAGCTCGCGCACAAAATAGAGGCAGGCGCGGATATTTTTGTGATGCCGTCAAGATATGAACCGTGCGGTCTTAACCAAATGTACAGTCTGAAATATGGTACGGTTCCCGTTGTAAGAGCAACCGGCGGACTTGATGATGCTATAGCGGATTTTGATGAGGATAGAGATGTAGCGAATGGTTTTAAATTCGGAGCGCCGAGTGAAAGTGCTTTCTTAAGCGCGGTACAAAGGGCTGTTGAAATATATAAAACGGATCAGCCCGCGTGGAAAAATCTTATGCTGAACGGAATGAAATGTAATTTTTCATGGGATGAATCAGCAAAGAAATATCTGACGCTTTATCGAAAAATAATGATGTAGGGGCACAAAAGCATGTGCCCGCATTATTACCGACATACGAGAATGTTGGCGGTGCGAATAGACGTTGGCCATTCGCGTATGTCTGATGAACAAGGGCGGACACGCGGGTCCGCCCCTACGAATTAATTAATGAAACATACGCGTGGAATAATCGATACGATTTGTAAAATGGACGGTCATTTGTAGGGGCGGACCCATGTGTCCGCCCTGAAGCGTTAATGGTTTTTGGTGTTTGGAGAATAAGCGAAGACACATGAAAGGATATTATGAATACGGATTTTGCTATTGTTCTGCATTTTCATCAACCGGTAGGGAATTTTGATCATGTGATCGAGCGGGCGTGTGATAAGTGCTATATGCCCCTGCTTTCCGCGTTAAAAAAATATCCTTCGGTAAAAATGAGCCTGCATTTTTCGGGATGCCTTCTTGAATGGTTTGAAAAGAACCGCCCCGAAATGATGGGCATTATCGGTGAGGCGGCGCGCTCGGGACAAATAGAAATTGTGGGCGGCGCGTTTTATGAACCCATACTTTCGTCAATTTCCCGCCGTGACGGAATACGGCAGATAAAAATGCTGGCTGAATATGTTGAGAAAAATTTTTCCTTTAAACCGAAAGGGGCGTGGATCGCCGAAAGAGTTTGGGAAGCGGCTCTTCCGTCTCTTCTGCGTGAGGCCGGAGTAAAGTACGTAATATTGGATGATACGCATTTTTTATATTCGGGAATTTTAAAAGATAAAACATACGGATATTACATTACCGAAGATAACGCGAAAAGTGTCGCGGTATTTCCGTCGGATAAAAAGTTGAGATACGGTATACCGTTTGAGCCCGCGTCGGAAAGTATAAATTATATGCGGGATGTTTCATCTAAGCAAAGTTCGCCCCTTTTTGTTTATGCCGATGACGGCGAAAAATTCGGACAGTGGCCCGGGACTTATGAATGGGTGTTTACTCACGGGTGGCTGGAAAAGTTTTTGGATGAACTTGTGAAAAATGAAGATTGGCTTAATACGGTAACTTTATCAGAAAGTTTAAAAAAAAGAGCCCCGTTAGGGCGGGTCTATTTGCCGGCGTCTTCTTATGAAGAGATGTGTAACTGGGCGCTTCCCGCGTCCCAGCAGATCAGAATGGAAGAAGTCTTGAAGGATATGCGCTCATCCGGAAAAGAAGAATTTTATAAGCCGTTCATAAGAGGCGGGTTTTGGCGGAATTTTCTGTCAAAATATCCTGAATCCAACCATATGCATAAGAAAATGATGTTTGTAAGCGGGAAGCTAATGGAACTTTCAAAGAAAAAAGATTCGGGAAATATTTTGACGTTAGCCGAAAAAAATCTTTTTCGCGGACAGTGTAATTGCGCGTATTGGCACGGAATTTTCGGCGGGATATATTTATATCAATTGCGCGGTACCGTTTTTCAGCACTTGATCGAGAGTGAAGTCTTAATGGATAAGGCCCTTTACGGAGGCAAACAGTTCCAAACGGTACGTGTTTTTGATTTCGATAATAACGGTTTTGATGAAGTTATTATGGAAAATAGAAAAACGGCGCTGTATTTTTCACCCTCGGAAGGCGGAATTTTGAAAGAATTGGATTCAAAATTATTATGCCGAAATTTGATAAGTTCCTTGGCGCGGAGAGAAGAGTCGTATCCTAAAAAGATTTTGGACGAGTGCGATACCCCTGCGCCGGATAATGGCGGCGCGGCGCGGACAATA
>CAYPYT010000029.1:0-11317 GCA_964415105.1 uncultured Planctomycetia bacterium
CACACAAATTCCGTAGGGGCGCTTCGTGAAGCGCCCTTTTTTTTGTGCAATTAATTAACGTAATTGGTATTAATCCTAAACTTCCCAATGTCCGCCTTTAGCAGGACCAACGCGTTTAAGACGTCCTTCGTTTTTTAATTTCTTCAAATTCCATTCCACACCTCGTCGGGTTAGTCCCGTTTCATCTGCAATCTGTTTCTGAGTAATATGCGGATTAGCTTTGATCAAAGCTAAGATTTTCTCCACAGTTTTCTCCACAGTTTTCTCCACAGTTTTCTGACCACCCTTTTCCATCCCCTCGCCTTCTTCCCATTTAGGACGATAAAAGACTACCACAAATCCCGTTTTGAGCCGTTTAAAATCAACCTGAATACCTGTGGCGATACACTCGTCATGAATACGCTTAATCCCGCTTCCCCATCGCTCAATGTCTTTGGATTTATACATTGTTTCAGCTATCAATGGATTGCGTAGAATAGAATGCTCGTGTCCGGAAAAGAAATCCTCTGGATCAATCTCATCGGGGAAAAATCCCGGATTATATATCTCAACTCGATCTTTAAAGATAGCAACCTCATTACCTTTAGGATTTGAATAATCACGATGACATAAAGAATTTCCGATAGCCTCCCGAATTGCTTCAACCGGAATCTCTGGTATTTCTTTACGAGGCCCCGTTTTTATTTCCACCCGCCATCTGATATGCTCAAAAGCGTAAACCTCCGCTTGTTCCCGCAGACTGAAAAGATTTCCTTTAAACGATTTAATATCCAGGAATGTCAATTTGTCAGTTCCGGCAAAAATCGCGGCTTGAATTTCCATTGAATTATCATCACAAAATAAGACCTCAGCGGCCTGCGTCATATTTTTTTCACGCAATAGGTGCAATTTGTGTAATGTCGTCTTGGAATCAACAAAATCAAAGTCAACACGCTTGGCTTTTTTAGCAGTGCGCATATACGTTTTAACAGTTTCCGCGTTAACATCCTTAATGGACTTTTCTGAAATCTCTTTTTCCCAGGAAAATTTGTTTTTACGAATCTGTTCCTCGATCTGTTTGGCAGTCATCTGCTTATCTGATTCTCCGACACGCATATATGCCCGGCCATAAGCAAAATAAGGAGCATCCACTCCTTGAAATTCAACAACAATACATTCCTTATTCTTAATCTTCTTCATCTCAATTTTAGGATAAATCTTCGGTTCTATATTATCCACAATCGTCTGTGTAACTTCCTTAATGGTGTTCCGGCCAACCATTTGCCCAACAACCATTCCATCATCTTTAATACCAAAATACAGCTTACCCTGACCATGCTTATTAAGAATAGCCGCAATTGACACAACTCCGCTCTTAAGCTCAGAAGTGGACTTTTTAAATTCAACTGTTTCAGTTTCTTTATATGCCATAAAAACCTCTTTTTTTATTTTAAACAAACCAATGGAGACGGTTGCAAACTTTATAGGGTCAGGGCTTGACATTTGACAAAACATGAGGATGCAGGGTTATCAAAAAAAATGTCAAATGTCAAGCCCTGACCCTCTTGTCTCCATTGCTCCTTATGCTACATTTGCTACATTTCTGGATTTAAATTGCTATGGCTCATTTAAAACTATTCTTTTAACATCCCTCATCCTCTGGCAATTCCAATATTTCTACCTTTGGCAATGACATGCCTGCCAACCCTTCAACATCTCCCTGCATGCCGCCTATGTTTAAGACGACTCTTTCTATTTGTTTCGCCCTTTTATCCCAGATCTTATTCATGGCTCGTTTCTCCCGATCAAGATCCTCCTTCATGCCGACAAAAGACTCAACAATAGCTTCAACTCTATGCCTAAACTCCTGACCTGTAAGATAATTGTACACCAGCTCTTTCTTTTCGGCTTTTCCCTCCTGCAGACTTTTTTCCACGGCTACTTTGGTCAAGATAACCCGTAAAGCCAGCGCAAGACTATTTGCTGAAGATATTGAAGCTACCCACACCCCTTCAATTTGTCGAAAATGCGTCAGCCCTTGGGGAAGGACTTCGGATACTATTACCGCGACATCCGCTTTAGCGTCTCGCTGATCATCTTTGAGTTTCTGAAGCCATTTATCGCTCCATGTTTTTGTCCGCTTGGTTTCCCATAATATTTTACCGCAGATTTTACCTGATTGAGTTTTAACTGTTTGTATTACGTCAGCACCTTTGACTCCTGAAGATACGGATTCAATTTCATCAAACGGAAACTCTTCTTTTAGCATTTCTTCCAATGCAAGTTCAAGAATTTCCCCCTGCATTTTCTGTGATCCTTGTTCCGCTTTTCTTTTTAGATCATCTATCTGTTTGCGCATATCAGCAAGTTGTTTATTTTTTTCCGCGTCTTTGAGACGGTGTTCCTCTTCATAAGACTTAAGTGTGTTTTCCTTAATCTTAGATCTTTCTTCATCAAGTTTTCTTGCCATTTCAAGTTCGGCGGATTTTTGTCTTTCCTCTAATTCTCGCTGTTTTTTTCGAAGCTCCAGCTCTTGCTTCTGTCCTTCTATTAACTTTTCATCTTTTTCCTGTATTTGCGCTTTAAGATCTTCCAGTTCCAGCTTAATGAATGATTCAGCTTTCTTCTTTGCTTTATCTTCGGCTTCTTTGCGTACTGCTTCTATCTGATCTGATAGCTCTTTTTCCTTTTTATTAAACTTTTCTTTTTCCTCTTTTAGCCGCTTGCTCAGATCTTGTTCTGTCGCTTCGGATTCCTTGCGAGATTTCTCTTCAAGATCCTTTAGCTGTTTCTGATATTTCTTTGCTACTTCTACTTCTATATCACGCGATACAGCCTGCGATAGCTCAAATTCAGCTCCGCATTCCGGGCATTTTATTAATCCTTTAGTCAT
Organism: uncultured Planctomycetia bacterium; assembly: GCA_964415105.1. Taxonomy (GTDB): domain Bacteria; phylum Omnitrophota; class Gorgyraeia; order Tantalellales; family Tantalellaceae; genus BS750m-G21. The sequence continues at coordinate 2,873 of CAYPYT010000029.1, forward strand.
AACATCCTCCCTGCATATTTTTTCCCTTCACAACAAAACAATCTATCAGATAACTTTACAAAATTTTTGAACTTATTATCAACATTTTTCAAAATATTGCTTCATCTCTCCACAATTGCTGATTATAACATATCGAGAGTTAATATAAAGCAGAAATCCCTATAAAAAAAAACAGGGACGTCACTCAATTAATTGATTTGTTAATTGGGTGACGTCCCTGTTTTTTTTATGGTGGGGAGAGAAGGATTCGAACCTTCGAAGGCAGAGCCGACAGATTTACAGTCTGTTGCGTTTAGCCACTTCGCTATCTCCCCAAAAGAATATGTCAAAACGTATTGTATGAAATCACGTTTCATTTGTAAAGAACAAATAATTTATAACTTGGCAAAGGCTGGAGCCGGCGAAGGGAATTGAACCCCCGACCAGAGGTTTACAAAACCCCTGCTCTACCTCTGAGCTACGCCGGCAACTTTATTATATCTATTTATATCCAAAGAACTTACCACTTGTAATAAAAAAAACAGGGACAACGCCTTATTAAAAAAAACCCGGACCCTCAAGAGTCCGGGGGCAATAAGACATTCGCCTTACTGGGGTGATATGTAAAGTGTATCAAAAAAAGTTTTATTGTCAACAAATATTATGAACCCTTTAGTTGCGTATTTAGATCCGTTATTCCCACTCAGTCCGAATATACCGGGGAACAACCCTGATTTCTATCTAACCCCCTCGAATTCGAGAGGGTTATAAAACAAGAACACCTAAGTCAAAACTCCATAGCAACATCAGGTATCCATATAGGTGTCCATCCCTTTACCCCAAAACTTTTATGCCCCATTAATTCCATAACTGTTCTTAAATCCACACCGGACATCACTAATTGACTCGCGAAAGTATGTCGTAAATCGTGGAATTTAAAATCAACTGTACCGGACTTTTTTAACGCTGTAAAGAAGCTTTTTGTCAAAAAACATACCTTAAAATGCGTTGTACATTTGCATCGTTAATTTACACTACATTATTTTTTATTTTCAATTTGTAGTGTACGTTCCAGATCATTTATCTCGTTAACATATAAGATCAGTTCTTTTTTTGAATCCTCCAACATATCAACAATAACTTGCCGCCACTTCTTCGGTAATGATAAGAATACTAAAACACCAACCTCGTAGGTTGGTGGTGAGGTTGTTTTAATGCGCAAGAGATCGTAAGGGCGGACCAGCTTGTCCGCCCTTTTCTTTTTTCTTTATCGAATTATAAGGGCGCACACACAGGTGCGCCCCTACGGTATTAAAGTGGGCGAAACTCCCCGACCTCTCAATTAGTTAATTTTTTAACATCGCCTTGTAAATCGTCGGATAAACCCGACCACCATAGGGGGTAAATTTCGTGCTGGCGGTTTTTTGGTAGATACCCATAATTGTTTTTACTCACAATTTATATGTGAACGGTCCGGAAAACCAACCTCGCAGGTTAATGCGGGCACATGCAATGTGCCCCTACTATATTATTGTGTCTACTAAATCCCCGGCTTTTAGGGGATCTATCCTCAAATAAGCAGGAGCTGTCAAAGACAGCCCCGCGCCTTGGGTCGAAACCCAAGGGGAAATTTCCAGACAATACTCCGTCTAACCTTGTTTTGACACATTGCCTGGGACGGTTTTCATACGGCAACCTCCAGAATTTCATCTTTGTCAGTAATCGTTATATCTTTCATATCAACCGATAAACAAGCTTCTACGGCTTCATAGATGTTAGTGAGGAGTTCTCCGAATGTTTCTCCTTGTGTGGCACAACCCTGAATAGCTGGTATTCCAGCCCAATATCCCCCTTCTTCTGCCTGATGAATAACAACTTTAAGCTTCATTGATCAACCTCTTTTTCTGAAAAACTTCTAACATAGACCTTTACAGAGGCTACCTTCGGAAGTAGAAAACATTCACAATTTCTAATCTCAAGTGCAGATTCGTATCTAACTAAATTCTCTAAAAAAATAACCCCGCTCGAACCTCTATAGTAAAGGAATCAAACGGGGGGCAAGTATCAATACAAAACAACTCCATGCCACTTTCAAATAAAGCTTGCCTGCTTTTTTAAAATCTTACGTCCTAAATACCGGCTTTTCCAAATGCTTCGGGGATGCTTTCTATGACGTCTTTTGCTCTTGTGCTGAACTGACCTTTTTTTTCGGCGGCTATGTCTCCGGCCATGCCGTGCAGATAAACTGAGATAATCGCGGCACTTGAGGCGGATATCTTCTGTCCGATGAATGACGTGATCATACCTGTTAATATGTCGCCTGTACCACCTGTAGCCATACCTGAATTGCCGGTTTCATTGACATACACAAACCCGGAAGAATCCGCGACGACTGTCCTATGGCCTTTCAGGCAGATAACTGCCCCTGTGAGTTTTGCGACGCTCTTAGCAATATCTTTTCTTTTTGACTGAATTTCGCTTATGCTCTTGCCTGTTAAACGCGCCATTTCACCCGGATGCGGAGTTATAACAGTCACACCCGCGCGGTTCTTTATTATTTCGAGATTCCCATCAAGCGCGTTTATTCCATCGGCGTCTAACACTATCGGTTTTTCTATTTCCACCATCAGCTCTTTTACAAGTTTTTTTGTCTCTTCATTTCGTCCCAGTCCGGGACCAATCGCGACCGCATCACATTTCTCGGAAAAACTTAAAATTTGGGATTTCGCTTTTAAGCTTAAAGTCGCGTCTTTGGTTTCGGGCAAAGGAAGTGTCATAACTTCAGTAAGTTTTACTTCCATAACACAGTTCAGTGATTCGGGGATACCGTTTGTTATGAGTCCGCTTCCGGTTAAAAGCGCGCCTTCAGACGACAAGAACGCGGCTCCCGTCATGCCTCGGGAACCGGCAAGAATCAAGATCCTGCCATAATCTCCTTTATGGGCATTTTCTATTCGTCCGGGTATTTTTGAGATATGTTCACGCATCATTTTTTACTCCTATCGCGTTTGCTATCGCAAGTTTTTCAGTATGCGAAATGCTGACATAAACTCGAGATAAATTGAATTTTTTCATAAGACTCGCCGCGCGACCGTGCAAACACGCGTAAGGCTTACCGTCTTCCCCGTTCAATATTTCTATATCCGACCAATTAAGACCTATTTCCGCGCCGTTCGGAAGAGTTTTTTTTACGGCTTCTTTCGCCGCGAATTTACCGGCCATATGCATGGAATAACTTTTTTTTGTGCCCGCGTATTCCAATTCTTTTTGTGTGAATATCTTTTTTAGAAAATTTTCGCCCCATTGATCCAAAGCTTTTTTGAATCTTTCGATTTCAACGGCATCTATCCCTATACCTGTAACATTCACGCGATCAGTTCCTTCATTTGTTTAACGGCGGCAGTTATCCCTTTGAACACGGCTTTTGAGATTATTGAGTGGCCTATATTCAACTCATATATGCCGGCGATACTGGCCACCGGTTTTGTATTAAGATAGTTAAGCCCGTGACCGGCACTAACCGAAAGCCCGACGCTTTTGCCGAACTTTACCATTTTTTCGAGATTTTCAAGTTCTTTCCGGTAAATACCGCGTGAATTAAAGGCTTCGGCATATCGGCCCGTATGAAATTCAAGTTTTTTCGCTCCGGTCAGAACTGTTTTTTCAATCTGCTCTTTTTCCGGATCAATAAATAAACTTACCTCTATTCCCTCCGCCAAAAGCCTCTCTACAACTTCTTTGATCCTGTCAAAATTACGGACTACATCAAGCCCGCCTTCCGTTGTAATTTCCTGCCGGTTTTCCGGGACAAGTGTCGTCTGACGAGGTTTTACACGGCAGGCAATCCGCACTATTTCTTCGTCCGTCGACATTTCCATATTTAATCTCGTCGTAACGGATCTTTTAAGTTCATTCAGATCATCGTCGTTTATGTGACGCCTGTCTTTGCGAAGATGACACACTATTCCATCCGCCCCCGCCTTTTCACACAAAAGCGCCGCTTGAACAGGATCAGGTTCAAAGGTTTTGCGCGCCTCTCTTATGGTCGCGACATGGTCTATGTTTACTCCAAGTTTCATCATTTAAACACGCTATCGCCCTTTTTTTTAAGGAGAACACTGCTTCACTATTTCTTTTAAGCGCGCGGCAATCGAAGGTTTTATTGCGGCTATTTCGGATTATTTAACTTGTCCTGCCATTTTCCGGTTTTATAACTTCTACGGGAAGATACACAGCTACAGCGTTACTTTTTATCTTTAAAAAACTCGTATCGGAATCAAACCCCAACCGCAGATTTGTATTTTTGGTATATTCCCCAAGATTGATCTTATCTGTCCTTAGTTCCTTAACTCCCGCGATAGCTTCTTCGGGCCCGAAGATAGCTATTTTCGAAGGTTCTATTTTTACGCCTTCAAAGTTTATCCTGTATCCCTCTCTGGCTTTACCGGTAAAAACCGGGTTTACCGGAACTTCTTTGACAATAAACTTATACCGGGAAAAAACATCTTCAACCGATTCTTTTTTTTGAAGAAAAGGATCGCTATTGATCAAATCAAAAACATAAAACCACGTAAGAGCCGCGAGTATGAGCGAAACGATTTTCGCCAAAAAATTGTTAAAAATAACAGTTCCCCACTTCATAGCCTACACCTGTTTCACGTTACGTTTTTTAAATATGTTTTTTGCAACCGAAGAAAAAGATTTTTTGTTTATTTTCGGGATATAGACCCTTTCCAGGATTTTCGCTATATCTTTGGGGTCGATATTCTCGGTTATTTTCCCGGAAGCCGCTAATGATAAGCCTCCGGTCTCCTCGCTAACCACAAGAACAACGGCATCAGTTTCCTCGCTAAGACCTAAAGCGGCCCTATGCCGAGTACCCATTGTTTTTGAAATATTCGGATTTTGCGTAAGCGGGAATAAACACGCCGCCGCTTCTATGCGCTGATCGGAAATAATAATACCCCCGTCATGTAAAGACGCCCCCGGAGCGAATATTGTGTTGATGAGTTCACTCGTAACTCTGCTGTCGATACTGACTCCGCTTTCAACATACCGGCGCAGACCGCTTTCCCTTGAGATCGCCATCAAAGCGCCTATTTTCTTTTTTGAGAGCACCTTCGCGGCTTTCGCGATCTCTCCGATAGTTTCTTTCTCGGCGGAGTAGATACCAAACCGGCCGAGATTGGCTAACACCCGCCTTATTTCCGGCTGAAGAATAATAAGAAACGCGATAACGGAAATAGCTAAAAATCTTGTCAGAAGCCAGTTAATTATTACCAGATTGAACCCGCGCGTCAGTATAACAACTACCGTGATAATAACGATCCCTTTTAAGACCTGCTCTGCCGCGGTTTCTTTAAGCAGAAGATAAATGAGGTAATACACACCCCAAAGGATCAGTATTTCGAGCGTTATTTCCCAATATCCCAATAAAAATCCCATAATTCACCTTACTATAGCATCCGTTACCCGCGAGGCGTCACGCGCCGCCGAGACATTATGCGCGCGTAAAATATCCGCGCCATTCATTATCGCCAGAGCGAAAACCGCGGAGTCACCGAAGCCTCTTTCCTCTACGTCTCTGCCAGTAAGCGCGCCTATAAAAGATTTGCGGCTCGTGCCTGCCAAAACGGGTTTTTTGAGTTCTTTAAACTTTTTCAGCGCGCGTAAAATTTCAATGTTATGCTGATGCGTTTTCCCGAAACCTATTCCGGGATCAATAATAATTTTTTCCCGACTCACACCCGCGGACTCCGCCAAAGAAATAGATTCCGCGAGATAAGAATAAATTTCTTCGACAACATTGTCATATGACGGCGCTTCCTGCATTGTACGCGGGTTTCCTTTCATATGCATAAGAATAACTCCCGCGTTAAATTCGGCCGCTATCCGCGCCATATCAAAAGAGCCTTTTAACGCCGTAATATCGTTAATAATATCCGCGCCTTCCGCGAGCGCCGCTAGCGCCACTTTGCTTTTATATGTATCGATCGAAACCGGCACGGTTTTTAAAGAACGCTTTAACGCTTTTATAACAGGAACAACTCTCGCTATCTCTTCTTTTTCTGAAAGGCGTTCCGCTCCGGGGCGGGAAGATTCTCCGCCCACATCTATTATGTCGGCGCCTTCAGATACCATTTGTTCCGCCCGCCATAGAGCCTTTGACGGATCTTTGTATATACCATCCCGGGAAAAAGAATCGGGCGTAACATTCAGTATTCCCATTATGCACGTACGCTGATGAATCGGCAAAGTATAATCTTTAAAGCACATATTTTTTAGTTTTTATGTCATTCCGTCGTTTTCTTTAACCCTATAAGTTTTCTTACTTCGTCTTCATCCATGGTTTCTTTTTCTATAAGTTTCTCCGCCAAAAGGTCAAGCTTATCCTTGTTTTCAAGCAGTTTTGTTTTAGCGGTGTTATAACACTCATGAACAATTTTTTTCACTTCTTCGTCAATGATCTTAGCCGTTTCTTCGCTATAATTTCTTTCTTCAGAAATATCCCGTCCGAGAAATATCTGCGCGTGCCGCCTGCCAACCGTCAAGTGCCCCAATCTGTCACTCATGCCGTATTGTGTAACCATGTCCCGAGCTAATTGAGTCGCCTTTTTTATGTCATCATGCGCGCCGGTTGAAATCTCGCCAAACTTTACTTCCTCACTGGCTCGGCCCCCAAGCATACCCGCGATCTTTCCGAGAAACTGTTTTTTCCGGTACAAATATTTATCTTCACGCGGAATCTGCATTGTATATCCGAGAGCCATCCCCCTGGAAACAATCGTAACTTTATGCAAAGGATCCGCCCCGTCTATAAGATACGACATAAGCGCGTGACCGGATTCATGATACGCGATAATCTTTTTTTCTTCCGCGTTTATTTTTCGAGATTTCCGTTGAGGCCCGGCTATCACCCGTTCCATAGCCTCCTGAAGCTCTTCACTGCCAACCGATTCCTTGTTTCGTCTGGCGCCGAGAAGCGCCGCTTCGTTGATAATATTAGCCAGATCCGCTCCTGAAAACCCCGCGGTTTGCTGTGCTATTTTATACAGATCAAGATCCTTTTTCACTTTTATGTGTTTCGCGTGAACTCTGAGAATCGCGTCGCGTCCCACAATATCCGGCTGATCCACCACTATCTGCCTGTCAAACCGTCCCGGTCTTAAAAGCGCGCTATCGAGCACATCGGGACGATTGGTAGCCGCTATCAAAATCACACCGCCTACAGTATCAAACCCGTCCATTTCAGAAAGAAGCGCGTTAAGCGTCTGCTCTCGTTCATCGTGCCCGCCGCCTATCCCGGAAAACCTCTGCCTTCCCACAGCATCAATTTCATCGATAAAAATAATGCATCCTTTTTGGCTGAGTTTAACCGACTTTTTGGCCTGTTCAAAAAGATCTCTGACGCGTGAAGCGCCGACTCCGACAAACATCTCCACAAAATCCGAACCCGTAATACTGAAAAAAGGAACCCCCGCCTCACCCGCGACCGCTTTAGCCAAAAGAGTTTTACCTGTACCCGGAGGGCCCATAAGAAGCACCCCTTTGGGCATCTTTCCGCCGAGTTTCTGAAACTTGCGCGGTTCTTTAAGAAATTCAATAACTTCTTTCAGCTCTTCTTTTGCTTCCTCAATACCGGCAACATCACCAAAAGTCACTTTCATTTTTTCTTTAGTTGCCAGACGCGCGCGCGACTTACCAAAAGACATAAGTTTACCGCCGCCGCCGGACGCGCCCCGGTAAATAAAAAACCAGAGAAAAAGTATGAAAATAAGCATCGGACCCAAAGAATAGAACAAATTCGACAAGAAAGTCTGCGGAGGGCTTATGTCAAACTCAGGCACATTTACCCGTAAAAGCTCGATAATACCGGAGTCGTCTTCGGGGATATTCACAATAAAAGTTTTGCCGTCACTTAACCGTCCGGAAACACGATTGTTTATTTTAACCGCCGATAAGATATCACTCGTTTCATTATTGGACTCAACCATCTCATAAAACGTTTTGTAGGTTATATCCCGCGTGGTTTGGTCGTAAGAGGAGAATACCCATTGAAAAACCAGAAACAACCCGACGATAATAAATATCCAACTGAATTTATCCGGAAACTTTTGAATATTTTTTTTGGAAGGTTCTTTGGAACTGTTTAACTTTTTTTTGAACTTATTATCAATTTTTTTATTATCAGCCATTTTTTGCTTCTTCTTTTACCTTCCGGCGTTATGCCTCTACCATTATTCAGCTAACTGTTTCGTATTGTAGCATACCAGTTAGACACGGTCAAATTTTTAAACAAAAAAGTGGTTTTAAGGGTTATGGACACACTAACAAAAACAAATGAAAAAAACTTCCCCCGGATTTTCTCTCTTCGTCAAATTCGTAGGGGCGGGTTCTAAACCCGCACTTACTCTTCGATCGCACATCAATTCAAACAGCATAAGGGCACATGCAATGTGCCCCTAC
>CAYPYT010000030.1:0-9107 GCA_964415105.1 uncultured Planctomycetia bacterium
GCGCTTGAGGTTTTTGAAAATGTTCCTCCGGTAAAAAATAAACTGCGGACGCTATGTGATGTGGGACTTGGGTATATGAGATTGGGACAGCCCGCCACTACGCTTTCCGGTGGTGAGGCTCAACGTGTGAAATTGGGAACGGAACTGTCAAAAACAGCCACAGGGAAGACGTTATACATCTTAGATGAGCCGACTACGGGACTGCATTTCGCGGATATCCACAAACTTTTGGACGTACTTCACGCGTTGGTTTCTTCGGGAAATACGGTATTGGTGATCGAACATAATTTGGATGTGATCAAATCAGCGGATCACATAATTGACCTTGGCCCCTCCGGTGGAGATAAAGGCGGAGAATTGGTTGCCTCGGGAACACCTGAAGAAATAGCCGCCAATAAACACTCATATACAGGAATGTATTTAAAGGAGCTTTTCCACCCCACCCCAAAATAACCTTCCAGGTTAACCTCAAAATTATTGAGGGGAGAGGGGAATCCTGTTTCGGACAGAATGTTAAGGTAAAGTGGAGCAATATTGCAAAATATGCAACAATGACACATGGCAAGTGGAAAACCCGACCACCAACCTCGTAGGTTGATAGCAACCTACGAGGTTGGTGGTCGGGGTGGGGAGATGGCGGGATGAAAAGGATGTGTTTTGGTTTGATTGGTGGTTTGGCGGTATTGACCGTGTGGGGGGGAGTGTCTATCGGGGCGGAAAGTGTGTCTTTGCGGGCTGAGCTTGATTTTGTCCGAAAAGCGGTTGAAGACGGGTTTTCGGATTTAGCCGAAAACAAGCTGAACACGCTTTTATTTATGAACATTCCGAGGGAGATCGAAGCTGAGAGTCATTTTCTTCTTGGGAAGGTTTATTATGAAAAAATGTTTCCCGCAAAAGCGTTGGGCGAATTTAATATTGTGGTAGAGAGGTTTGGCGATAGCAGTTTTGCTGAGCACGCGATATATTGGAGCGCGGAGGTTTATTTTAAAGAAAACAATTATAAGCAAGCGCTAATTTATTACAACGCGCTGATCAGAGATTATCCCACAAGTGAATATGTCCAGTATTCGGTTTATTCTGAGGCGTGGTGTTATGAAAAATTGGGGGAATATAGCGCGGCCATTAAAATGTTCGAAAAAGTTTTTCGGGAATATTCCAAAAGCAATCTTGCCGCTGAAGCTTTGTATCAAATATCTGAAATTTTGTACCGTAAAGCACGGTATAGGGAGGCGGTTAAGAATTTAACTGTTTTTACCGAAAAATATCCGGTAAACGAACGGATCTTTGATGCTTACTATATGTTGGGAGACAGCTATTATAAGATGGGAAATTTTCGAAAAGCGGCAGATACGCTGGAAAGCGCGGGTAAAGTTGGAACGGACAAGCCTTGGAAGGGAATCGCGGGATATCGTTTGGCAAAGTCGTATCTTAATCTGAAGAAAATGCCTGAGAGCGAAAAATGGTTTAAAAACGCTATTAAGGAAAATACCGACCCTGTAATTGAAAGCGCGGCGCTGATGGGGTTGGCTCAAATAAATTCAAAAAAGGGCGCGAAGGAAAAAGCTATCGAAATTTATTACAGTATCATCAAGGGAATCTCTCCAAACGAATGGACAGATGATGCTTATTATTGGTTGGGTGAAGCTTTGTGTGAAACGGGAAAAATGGAAGAAGCGATAAAGGTATATTCGGAGGCGTTAAAAAAATATCCTAACGGCGAATTGTCTGATAAAATGCGTTATAATCTGGGCTGGGCGTATCTTGCCGGCGGAAAAGAAACTGAAGCGCTGGAAGAATACAGAAAGACAGTCGAATTGTCCGATAAGGAAGATTTGAAAGTGAATGCTTTATGCAATATCGGGAATATTCTTCTTGCCCGCGGTGAAAATGAACAGGCGTTTAATGTGTATGACCGGGTACTTAGGGATTTTCCGCGAAGTATTCTCGCGCCCCACGCGCAATATGAAATAGCGGTTGTGCTCGAAAAAATGGATCGGAAGGACGCCGCGATACTCGCGTTTCAGTCTTTAATAGTGAATTTTCCGGGATCATATCTGCACGATAGGGCGCATTACCAGCTTGGCGTGCTATATTCACAAAAAGGGGATTTTCCTACCGCTCGGTTCCAATTTGATCAAGTGATAAAAAAGTTTCCCAAGAGCAACCTCAGAAACGAAGCAATTCTTCAGAAAGGGAACGCGCTGTATAACGACGGTAATTATGAAAATGCCGTGCGAATTTATCAAGAAATTGAGAGAGAAACAAAGGATAAACGTTTTCTTTTAAGAGCGTGGTATCATACCGGCTGGGCATATTACAAGATGGGGAAAGAAAAAAAAGCGTTAGAGATCTTTAAGCACCTTTTGAAAGAAGACTCCGCGAGCGCGTTAACGTCAGGCATAAAATTATGGTTCGGAGAATACTTTTACGGTAAAGGCGATTTTATCGCCGCGAAGAAATATTTTTCCGAAGTGATTAACGAATTTCCGGAAAGTTCTTTCAGTGATGATGCGGCATATTGGCTGGGCTGGGTATTCTACGATACGAATATGAAAGAGGAGGCGTTAAACCAGTTTGAAACGATAGTAAAACAAACTCCGAAAAGTAAATGGGTTCCTCAGGCGATTCTCGCGTTAGGGGACATATACAAACGCAAAGGAGAATACTATAAAGCGATCCCCAAATATGAAATGCTGATACAGCAGCATCCCAAAAACCCGATTACCAGAATTGCCAACAACAGAGTAGGAACAATATTAAAAATGCAGGACAATTACGCGTTAGCCATAGAATATTTTAAAGTCGCTCGAGGTGAGGAAAATTCGGAAATAAACGCGCAGATGCAGTTCGATATCGCCGAATGTTATGAGAAAATGGGGATGGAAAGTAACGCGGTTGAAGAATATCTCAAAGTTGAGTATGAATATCCGAAAGGTAAGTTTTGGGTGACAAGGGCGCATTTGAACTGTGCCAAACTTTTAGAAAAACAGGGCAAAAATGAAAGTGCTTTTAACCTGTATCAGAAAATGGCGGAGGATACCGGGCAAGAAGCTGAGTACGCTAAAGAAAAAATAAAAATGCATAGTTTGCGAAGCGGATGATGAATTAATGACAAAATAAATTAAAATATCAAAGCACAAAAAATAAAAGATTCACGGGCGGACACATGGGTCCGCCCCTACGAAGATGAAGACGCGAAATGAATTGTAGGACGGGAGATTCCATACCGTAGGGGCGCACCCGCGTGTGCGCCCTTGAATCAATTACAAAAAAATAATTGTACATTTGAAATATCATGATGCGTAAGGAAACGGGCGGACACATGGGTCCGCCGCTACGAATGACCAAGCATAATTCATCGTAGGGGCACGGCATGCCGTGCCCCTACAGTGTATTAATAACAAAACAGGAGGGATAGATATGTGGGAACTTATGATTAAGGGCGGACCGCTAATGTTTCTTATACTTTTGTGTTCGGTCATTGCCTTCGCGGTAGTGATCGAAAGGTTATGGCATTTGTGGCGAGCGAAGATCAATACTAAAGATTTTATGGAAGACATCGCCGAAACGTTGAAACGGAACAAGATCATGCTCGCGATCGACAAGTGTAATGTGATGCCGGGGCCTATAGCCGAGATTTTAAAAGCGGGCATTCTAAAATATGACCGTCCTCGTTCAGAAATCAAAGAAGCGGTGGAAGACGCGGGATTGCACGAAGTTCCTCGCTTGGAAAAGAATCTCGGTGTATTGGCAACGATTGCTCATATAGCGCCGCTTATAGGTCTTTTAGGTACTGTTACCGGTATGGTGCGGGCATTTCAAGTTATTGAACAAAAGGCTGTGGCTATGACGCCGGTAAATCCGGGAGATCTTGCCGGGGGGATATGGGAAGCGCTGATAACAACCGTAGCCGGACTTGCTGTCGCGATCCCGACGTATGTCGCTTATAATTTTTTAGTAACGAAAGTTGACGGATTTGTGCTGGAGATAGAAAAGAGCGCGACGGATCTTGTCAATATACTCGGGACAAAAAGGATCGAAAATGAAATTTAAACGTAAAGTTTTTTTAGAAAAAGGACGCCTTGATATCGCGCCTTTAATTGATGTTGTTTTTTTGCTTCTTATATTTTTTATGCTGACGTCGAGTTTTGTTTTTCAGCCCGGCATAAGGGTAAATTTACCAAAAGCCGTTACCAGCGAAGTTTTGCATAAAGAGCTTCTAGTGATAACTATTACCGGAGAAAACAAAGTTTTTATTAATGAGCGGCCGGTTAGTTCCGATGAGCTAGTTTCTCGGATTACCGCGGCGGCGCGGGACAACGAGCCGCTTTTGATAAAAGCCGATAAAGAATCTAATCTTGGAACAGCGATAGAAGTATGGGATATTTGCCGTCAGCTGGAAGTTAGGCAAATAAATATTGCCACAACGCAGTAGTTTTGTCTCTCACTTCGCGAAAAAACGTTCGATTGCGCGGAATATAAGGAAAGTTTATGATCAATAAAAACTTACGTACGGCACTGCTTATATCCTTGGCGGCGCATATTTTTGGAATGTCGGCAGTTTCTATCATTAATCCCGAATGGGCGGGCCGCGGGAATGTTTATCCGCGCATTGATTTTTTGGGAGCCGTATTTAAAAAAACGGCTTTTGACATTATGATAGAAAATACCGCGCCGTTTTTTAAAGGTGCCGGCGGACATATGATCCAAATTAAAGAGAGACAATATCTCGAAAATGTCGAGGTCCCCAAGCAGAAAATATATGTGCAGAAATTTCCGGGAATATTGGATGACGCGATGGATAATACAGTGAAGGTTTTTTTGACGGGAGACAAAACGGTTCCGGGGGTTATTTCTCCTTCTAAACATGGGAATTTTGAAAAAGAACAAAAGCCGTTAAGGAGAAAAATCGTTTATCATCCGTCCGAGTTTTTTGTTCAGTACGGTCTTTACGGAGAAAAGAAATATTTTAAAGCTAAATTTAAGGCTCAAGCCGGAGAGGACGGAAAGATCAAGAGGACGGAACTTTTAACTACTACAGGATACCCGGAGCTTGATATAAAAGCTTCAAGGCTTATCAAAGACTGTCTTCCTCCGGCGGAAAGAAACGTTTTAGAAAATAATGAATGGTGTGAGGTTGAAATTATTTTGAACACCATTGGGGGATGATTTTTAGATGATCAAAGTAAATATTTCGACGGCTCTTTTTTTATATCTTTTTTTAACGGCGGTTGTTATTTTAATCATTTGGTCTTTTTTCAGTTTTGGCACGAAACTCAAAACGTTCAGCTCTGACGAGAAGTATATTTGGCACTGTTCGATTTGCGCTCTTACGTATGTAGATTCAATTAATGACGTTGTTTCAAAATGTCCCAGGTGCGCAAGTTATTGTCAACGGGCTGATTGGAAGAGCGATGAAGAAAAAAACTTGACTAAAAACATAAATACCCGATAATGAAAGTGATTTATTTCAGCGGTATTGTATTTTTTTTAAAAGGAGTAAAAATGATTACGCGAATAGGTATTGTGGCCGGTGAGATCTGGAGCTATCTTGATAATCACGGAAAAGAAGCTTTAATTGAAGACATTATCGTGAGTCTAAAAAGAGACAGGGACATTGTGTTAATGAGTATGGGGTGGCTTGCCAGAGAAGGGCACATATCAGTTAACTCGGAACAGAAGAACTATAAGATAAAACTTACTTGAGAAAAACCATCCGCGCCGATTTTTGACAATAAAATTTACGTAAGTTATTAATAGTGACGATGGGGCAGTAGCTCAGTTGGAAGAGCATCACGTTCGCAACGTGGGGGTCGTGGGTTCGAGTCCCATCTGCTCCACCAGCTTTCGCGGAACTATTTTGATTTTACAATGCTGTCTGTCGGTAGGCATAAATGCAGGGGTACAATTTGACATTACGTACGATATATGGTACGCTATAATTGTTGAATGGAGGTAGACATAATGACCACACTTACGGCAAGTGAAGCAAGAGCTAAACTCTATAAACTGTTGGATAAAACCGCAGTGTCGCATGAGCCGATACAAATAACAGGTAAGAGGCATAATGCTATTTTGATATCAGAAGAAGATTGGCGGGCAATAAAGGAAACATTGTATCTTGTTTCGATTCCGAGGATGCGCGAATCCATTCGGAAGGGATTAAAAACTCCGTTAAAGAAATGTAGTAGAGACTTAAAGTGGTGAACTGGAAAATCTTTTATGTTAAAGAAGCGCAAAAGGACGCGAAGAAACTCTCAGCTCTCGGTTTGCGTTTAAAAACCGAAGATATACTCCAAATCTTGAAAGTCAATCCATTTCAGACACCTCCGCCATATGAGAAGTTGGTAGGAGATTTAAAAGGCGCTTATTCCCGCAGGATAAATATTCATCATCGGTTGGTTTATCAGGTAATGAAAAAATCAAAATCAGTAAAAGTTATTCGGATGTGGGGTCACTATGAATAACTCCGAAAAGAAGAAAACCCGCGAAATTGGGAACAATAATGTCAAAATACATATGTCCGCATTGCGGACGGCCTATTGATGATGACGAAGCGCTTTTATGCCTTTACTGCGGGGAAAATCTTGAACGCGGCGTGGGAGTTTTGGGGAGGATGAAATATTCGGGTCATTGGCTGGTGATCGCGGCCCTTACGATTTTTGTGATAGTCGCGTTTATTTTGTTAATGTGTTTTTGAAATAACCCTTACGGAATTAATTCATGAAAAAACTTTTTATTTTAATTGCCGTGATTACCGGAATAATTGCCGTTATAGTCGGCGCGGCGGCTTTGATAGACAGTCGTGAAATGGCAGAGATAAAAATTGGGGATATAGATCTCTCGCGAATACCAGATGGTGTTTATAAAGGAGCAGAGAAGTATCTGGTGTTCACCACTCAGGTGACGGTACGAGTGAAAGATCATCGTATAACGGATATAGATGTTTTTGAGGCAAGAGGCGGAAAGTATGTGGAAAATGCCGAAAAAGTTACGCGAAATATTCTCGAAAAACAATCTCTTGATGTAGATACGATCACCGGTGCCACCGTTACCAGTCGGGCAATAATAAAAGCCGTAGAGAACGCCCTGAAATCGACCCAAAACAAAACCAAAACACCAACCTCGTAGGTTACTACTAACCTACGAGGTTGGTGGTGTAGTTGACATAACTAGTAGTTCGTCAACGTTCAAATGAGGGGTACTGTCACAGAGATTCCCGCCTGCGCGGGAATGACACCAAGGCGCGCGGGAGTAACACCAAGGGGTACGGGGAATGACAAGGGACGCGGGAATGACACCCCCCTTTTTTTTGTCATCCTCGCGAATGCGGGGATCTGTAATTTAAAATACTCCTCATTTAAGGGTTGACGGAGTACTGAGCTTCTACCAACCTACGAGGTTGTATTTTTGGTTTAATTGAAGGTGTATTGCGAGGGTATATCATGAAAAGAAGCATTTTATTTATTGTTTTTATATGCTTTCTGAGTATACCGGCAGGTTTGGTCGGGGCGAAAGAAGCGGATCTGGCGGGTATTTGGTATTCGGATTCACCGGAAGAGTTGAGGTCAGAAATTGATGGATATTTATCGAATGCTCTCATCGGAGATATTGAGGGCAGGATTATCGGTTGCATAGCGCCTCATGCCGGAATTCGATTTTCCGGGGCTGTTGCCGCCTATACCTACAAAGCGTTAGCTTCCCAAAATCCCAAAAAAGTTATTGTAGTCGGTTTTTCACACAAGTTATACATTCCCGGTTGTATCGCTGTTTTTAGCGAAAAAAGTTTTGACACGCCGATGGGCTGTATTCCGGTCAATACGGATATTTCGGAGAGACTCCTTGCCTATAACTCGAAAATAATAAAATTTCCGAAAGCCTTCGCGTCCGAAAACTCAATAGAGCTACAATTGCTTTTCATACAGCGCGCGTTAAAAAACGCGGAAGTCGTTCTTGTTGCCATGTGTGACCAAGACAAAGCACTTTCTCAATTTCTATCCGCCGCGCTTTCTGATGTTCTCGAAGATGAAAAAGATTTTGTCATAGTCGCGTCAAGCGATATGTGTCATTATTTGCCGTATTTCGCGGCGGAAAAAAAGGATAAAGATACAATAGCAAAAATAAAAACTTTTGATCCGGAATTGTTCTATGAAGGAAGCTTGAAGTCGGAGCATAAACTCATGTGCGGATACGGCGCGGTATATTCCGTTATGGAAGCGACGAAAAAGCTCGGCGCGGATGAATCTGTTATTCTGAAATACGCTAATTCCGGAGATTTTGAGCCGATGACAAGAAACAGCGTTGTCGGATATGTGAGCGCTCTATTTACGAAAAAGGAAGCGTCTGATGAAAATTTGCCGGAAGAACTTTCAGGCAAAGATAAAGAGGGGAAGGATAATATGTTAAATGAAGCCGAAAGAAAAGAACTTTTAAAGATCGCGCGTGACGCGATCAATCTTTATCTTGAAACAGGGCAGTGTTTTGACGCGAAAACAAGTGACGAAACGCTTAAAGAAAAGATGGGCGCGTTCGTTACCTTACACAAAAACGGACGGTTGAGGGGATGTATCGGACACGTGATTGCTGAAGGCGCGTTGTATCTTACTGTGAGGGATATGGCGATCGCCAGCGCGGCTCACGACACGCGATTTTCTCCTGTCAGCGCGGGAGAGATGAAAGATATAGACATAGAAATATCCGTTTTATCTCCGATGGAAAAAATTACCGATTATGAGAAAATAGTTATGGGCAAGCACGGAGTTATGGTTAAAGAGGGATTTAAAAGTGGAATTTATCTGCCTCAAGTCGCGGACGAAACAGGATGGACAAGGGAAGAATTTATGGATAGTCTTTCGGTGAACAAAGCGGGTATCGGGCAAAACTTGTGGAAGACCGGGAAATGTGAAATATACATATTTACTGCGGAAGTGTTCGGAGAAAAAGAAAAGTGAGGGGTCGTGGTCTCACGACCCCTCACCCTGAGGAGCGAAGCGACGAAGGGTCTAAATCGTGGTCTCACGACCCCTCACCCTGAGGAGCGAAGCCAACAATTACAGAAAATAAATTATCGATTCGTAGTGGCACATTTCATGTGCCCTCAATTCAAA
>CAYPYT010000030.1:9207-11247 GCA_964415105.1 uncultured Planctomycetia bacterium
ACAGAAAATAAATTATCGATTCGTAGTGGCACATTTCATGTGCCCTCAATTCAAATAAAGAAATGAGAAACGGGCGGACACATGGGTGCGCCCCTACGGAGATGGCGGCGCAAAATGGGATGTAAGAGGGGTTGTCAAATACCGTAGGGGCGCACCCGCGTGTGCGCCCTTATGCGAATTACAAAAAAATAATTGTACATTCGAAACATCATAATGCGAAAAGAAACGGGCGGACACATGGGTCCGCCCGTAATCGGTGAAAGGTGAATCGTCCGCCACCAACCTACGAGGATGTTGGCTGGGTTTGTTGGTTTTTCGTAGGGCGGGAGAACGGGAAAAGAAGGTACGATTAATGAGCAGATTTTTTGTTCCTCCGGAAAATATAAAGCGAAACGAAATAATCGTTAAAGGTGCTGAAGCGCGTCATATCGCGGTTGTAATGCGGCTTGAAGCGAGCGACAAAATTGTGGTTTTTGATGGAACAGGCGCTGAATATACGGGGTTCATTAAGGAAGTAAATAAAAAAGCGAAAAAAATCATTATAGAGATCGTATCGACAAAACGTCCTTTAACGGGAACGTTACCTGAAATTGTTTTGGCTCAGGCGATCCCGAAAAAAGAAAAAATGGATCATATCGTTGAAAAGGCGGTTGAATTAGGGGTTTCCCGCATAATTCCGGTGATAAGCAAAAGAACTATTGTTAGACCCGATAAAGCTTCCGGCAGAAAAAAAACTGAAAGATGGCGTAGAATCGCTGTCGCGGCGGCCAAACAGTGCGGTGGTCTGAGTGTTCCGAAAATTGACGGCATTACCGAATATTATGATATCGTACATCATCTGGATGAATATGATCTTGTTTTGTTCGCGTGTTTAAATGAAGATACGATTTCTCTTAAAAAGGCGATTTCTTCTTTCAGCGCGGGAAAGATTCTTGTTTTTATCGGCCCGGAAGGAGATTTTGCTCCGGAAGAAATTCTTATGGCCGGTCGTGATAATACTCGATTTGTGTCTTTGGGTAGGAGAGTTTTAAAAAGTGACACTGCCGGAGTTTTTGTCCTATCTATCCTAAGTTATGAATTCTCTCTATAATTTTCGTTGATTTTTACAACATACCAAAACAACCTCCGCGGGTTAAACCGCGGAATTATTTTGGGACAAAAGGGTTTTTTTGTGATGAATTTTTATATTAAAACGTTAGGATGTAAAGTAAATCAATATGAAGAACAGGTTTTTCGTGAGAATTTGGTGAGTTTTGGGTTTAAAGAAGTGGAAGCGTATCGGGCAGACTTAATAATTGTTAATTCCTGTACGGTTACAAACCAGGCTGATAACAAAACAAAAAAATTAATTCGTAAACTTAAAGGTGAAAATAACGCGGCTAAGATCTTTGTTACGGGATGCGGGGCGGTTTTTGATGAAGACGTGCGGGAATTGGAATCTTTACCGGAGGTATATCGAGTGGTTTCAGGGAAAGATAAGATGAAATTGCTTGATGAAGTTTTTGATTTAGGAAATGAGCAAAGAATAAAAACGGGGATAACAAGGTTTAATTCGCACACGAGAGTTTTTTTGAAAATACAAGACGGTTGTGATCATAGATGTTCCTATTGTAAAGTAAGTTTGGTCAGAGGCCCTTCAATTTGCCGGAATGAAAAAGATATTATCGACGAATTGAAAGTTCTAATTAGCGGAGGGTATAAAGAAATAGTTTTAACCGGAATATGTCTTGGAGCTTGGAATAATGGCCAGACGAGAGATTTATCATATCTTATAAAAAAAATTATGAGTTTAAACGATAATTTCCGGATCAGACTCAGTTCCATTGAACCGTATTACATCAGTGAGTCTTTAATAGATTTACTGGTCTCGAGTGATAAGATTTGCCGCCATCTTCACATCCCTCTGCAAAGCGGATCCAATCACGTTTTAAAATTGATGCGCAGGCGCTATAACACGGATAAATTTAAAAAGATGATCGATCAAATTCGCGAAAAACTGCCTGATGTTGGTATTACCATAGACGTTATTGCCGGTTTTCC
>CAYPYT010000031.1:0-11150 GCA_964415105.1 uncultured Planctomycetia bacterium
TCGTTACCGCGCTTACCGAAGAAGAAGCGAACGCGGTCAAGCGTTCCAAAAAATACATAAAGAGTTTTAAACGAAATGCCGAAGACAGAAGAATTATGGAGAGCTATCTGGAGCATGAAGACAAAATCGACGCGGTTATTGATCTGGCTCTAAGAGAAAATCGGTATATGAACATTCAAACTAAAAATTCCGCGCTTCTAGATAAAACAATTACTGAACTTACGGAACTTTTTTACGCGATTAACGTTAAAAAAGATAAAAAACATTACGAGAAACTGGTTAAAAAAATGATAGGTGAGACTTACACGCTAATAAACATTGGTAAAGAATCAAACCTGCCGCAGATACAAATGAAGCTAACGAATGGCAATGAAAAGATAGTGATTGTCAGAATGCATACCGGGCCTCAGGGAAAATATATATTTCTTACGGATAAGGAATACAACGGTTTTAATAAGCTTAATAGTGAAATTTCAGTGGAAATAATACAGGGAAAAATGGAGCGTTGGATAGTTCATGATGTGGGAGGAGTTAGTTTCGGCCTTCCGGCAACAATAATAGGGAACGACAAACGCGTAATGAACGACCTGGATTGTGTTTATGAAAGCTGGATAAAGAGCAAAGAAGAGAAGAAAAAATATGTTTATGATGAGAAGAGCTATTCGACGATCAAAAAGATACTCTCCGCTGATAACCCGATAAGGGACATCGAGAATTTAACCGGGCGGAACGAGGCGAATGACCCATACTATCGCGATTACGCGGCTGGGAATTTGGCGAAGATCGGAAAATGGTTTTTTCCTGAAACCACGCAAGCTTTGCAAAAAAAGAAGACAGAATTTATCAGAGAAACAAGTTCGTTTACAACTGATGAGTTAAAACGATTGGAGGACGCGTATGGGGAGGAGCAGTCTTATAAAAGGGCGAGAGAAGCGCTTAAACAAAATCTCAGGAATGAAGAATATGGAAAATATCAAGCGGCGTTTGTAAGGCTTAGGGAGACGCTGGAAAAGGTGGGGATAAATGTGAAAGTTATCTCTCACAAGGATTTGCGTCCAAGAATAGACAAGATCGGCGGGATAGAAACGCTTGAAGAGGCGCTTAGCCTCCGGAATGAAATGGAAAGCCTTATAGATAAAACTACGTGGGACAAGAATAAAAAAGAAGCGGAATTCAAATCTCTGCCGGATGAGGAGCTTAAGACTGTGGTGCTTTTGAAAAAGGATATACAGAAAACACTGATATATAAGGGTTTGAAAGTGTTTAAAATATTTTATGAAAAGAAAATAATTGATTATGCGGTTGGTGATGATAAAAAGAAGGACAAATTATTAGAAATTATGAAAAAGTACCGATTAATTAAGGATTGTTCTTCTTTCTCGAGTATGTTGAATGAGATGTTGCGGATTGATCCGAAAGGGATGCTGAGTGCTTTATTTGAACAAAAAAAAGAAATAGTTAAAGATCGTTCCGGTACGAATACGTTCGATTTTTCTAAAATGAAAATCACTTCGAATAATGAGATGTGGTTTATCCCATGTTTTAGAAGTGGGAATGAGGGACTGAGTGAGAAACAATACTACGCGATGGTAGATTTTAGGCAGGAAGAAAACGTCGATATCCAAATATTAACTCAAGAAGAAACTGACCTTGTCAAAAAAATAGATGAGCTCGGAATAGTAACTTACATTAGGCGATCCGCGGAAGATCGGAAGCTTATTCAAGAGTATCAGGAGCATGAAGCGCGAATTGACGGTCCCATATACGACGCTTTTAAAAGCAACCGTTATCACGCAATCCCGAAAAACTTCAGTTTGTTGAAAGAAACAACGGATGAACTAATGAATATATTCAACAAAATAACGGGTAAAACGGGCGCCGCGCATGAGAAACTCGTCAAGAAAATAAAGAGCCCGCCCCACACTCTTATCAATGTCGGAGATGTTTCAAACTTGCCGCGGATAGAAGTGGAAATAAAGGGAAAAAATAAAACAGCAACCGTTAGAATGCATACAGGAGCGCGGGGGAAATATATATTCCTTACGAATGAAGAATTTAATAGTTTTTACAGAGATGGTGATGTGGAAACATTTAATAAAATAGAGAAGAAGATAAAAAACTGGATGATTCATGACGCCGGAGGCGTCAGTTTAGGCCTTCCGTTGGTAGGTGTGGACGATGATGAAAACGTAATGAATGAACTGGATTATGCTTATAAAGGGCTTGATTTTGACGGAGAACCAACTCTTAAAAAGATACTCGAATCAGATAATCCGATAGTGGATATTAATAAGCTAAAAGGCACTAACGCGGCGGGGAAACATTACACTCGGGATTATTTGGCGGGAAATGTAATAAGCAGAATAGAACAAAGTACTAATGTTTTGGAACTTGAGACGTTTTTAAAAGTTTATGACTATGGGGATAAGGTTAGATATACTGCGGAGGAAATAAGGGTCGTAAGCGGACCAGGTCCGGATCTTGCCAGTGTTAAACCTATCCGGTCGCAATTGAATAATAACGATTCTTTAGAATATGTTCGTGATTTTATGAAAAAACGGATAAAATATTTATATGAAAAAGACAAAATTGAAACAATTGCCAAAAAAACCGGTAGGATTTGCGCGCCGCCGGAGTCCAATTTTACTTTATTTGTTTTAAATGATTTTGTAACCGGATCTCGAAAAGACAGAAATTCTGAATACGGAAAGGATATTATTGATTATGGGAGCAGGTTTGGTATAAAAAGAATAAGTACGGATAAACCCGACAAAATAGTTGACGGTATTCTTTATGATATCAAAGAAGAGCATCTTAAGCCGAAAAATGTTGTTGTTCAGCTCCCTAGGGTTTTTGCGGAAGAAAAAGAGAAATATCTTTCTGAAATTGAAAGGCTCCGGAAACAAGCTCCAGGTATAAGGTTTATGATAGTAGATTTTACGAGAATAAAAGAAAAAGGTACACCGGAGGAAAAAATAAAATACCGTAGGGGAATATATTCAATTATGTGTTTAGTTGGAAAAATGGGGCGGTGCCGAGAAACTTCTGATGAAACGCAAGTGGAGGGATGTCTGAAGTATTTATTAAAATTTTTTTATATTCAAAATACCGAATACGAAGACATTGACGTTGAAAAATATATTAGCGTTTTCAGCTCCAACGATATTCAGGCGATAGTAGACATAATACTTTCGTGTATGCCTATTACCCCTTTCCCGTCACCGGATTATGACGAAGTTCTGCATATTTTCACATTCGCGTAATATTGGTTAACCGGTTTGCCTATTATCAGGCGAAACGTAGGGGCGGACCGATGTGTCCGCCCGTGAATGATATTTGGTCGGGGTATTCGGGGAAAGAAGATTGGAAATTCATCCTCGTAGGTTGGGAGTGTTCTTTACTCCCATCCTACGAGGTTGAACTCGGGGTATTTTGTTAATGGTGCCCGTTCGCAACACCACCAACCTCGTAGGATAGCGGCGCGCGGAGCCACCACTAACCTACGAGGTTGGTGGTGTCAGAGACTGGTCGGAGGCGAATGTTAGTAAAAAGCATTTTTAATTCAACAAACAATTATTCCCCTCATAGACTTATGGGTGATGGATAGTTTTCAAAAAGGGTGTTAGGGCGATTTCGATTGCTTTAAAACAGGAGGAAGAAAATGAACAACAATTGTCGGTTTAAAAGTTTGATAAAAAGCGCCGCCGTTTTTCTCGTATGTTTATTTTTTATGGACAGCGTGTGTTTCGCTGACATGGATACACTCGCGACGCTTTCAGGTAATCAGGATATTTACGCGGAAATGAAGGAAAATATGAACGAAAGGCTTTCCGATCACCAAAGGTTTATAGATGAGAGTATTAAAGAGTATGCCGAGGGACATGCCGATAGCGTTGTGAGTTTAACAGACCTTTTAGGGATTAATAATGTATTTAGAGAGAGCGTAAAACTCTCGAAAGGGGAAGGCGCGGTTGAGCAAATGGAAGAAGTTCTTGCCTCTTCCGGCGGGAGGATCCAGGTAATGTTCATTGAAAACGAGAATAAGCTTTCTGTATTCGACGGAAAAATAGTATGGGCCCACGCAGGAACCTATATTACGGTGTTCGCGTTAGAGTCGGAAAGAGACACCGAAAAAGGAAAAAAGAAAATTGTTGCCAGGCTCTTTCATGAGATATGGGCAAGGTCTCGCCGCGCGAAGGATCTGTATAACGAAGAAATTAAGAAAAAGAATCCAAAGACGCATAGAGAGGTCAAAGAAGCGGCGGAAAAAAGCCGCCAAAAATATGAAAAGGAAGTCGAGCAGGTGGTCGCGCAGATAAAAGAGTTCGGCTATATTACGAGCCCAAAATTACAAGAAACGTTTGCCGGTCTCAATTTTGAAAACAAAATAGATTTTATCAACCGCGATTTCACGTATCCGGGTGAAGTTGATAAGTTTCTGAAACCTGATCGTATTATGGAACTTCCTTCAGATAGCTTTACATCCAGTGAGATGAATTTTTATAATCAATCGCAGGCGCGTTTTATCTCTAAAGATGGAAAATTTTTCTTTTATAAAGGAGTTTTTTATAACACTTATCTGGGCGAGGTTTCTTCCTTACAGCTGAAAGGTGAAGTATCAAAGGCCTCCTTTTCGCCGCGAGAGATGTGTACGGCTGTAAACTACAAAGAAGACGATTTATCCGCAGAACTCATTGATATGGAGATGCTTAAACAAATTGAAATTGACGGATTAAATGAAACAGTGGAATGGTTCGGGTCTTTTTCGTCCAGCGGAAATTTTATTTCAGCCGAGTTGTTTGATGGAAAGGTTCAGATTGTTGACATGGAAAAAAGAAAAGTTGTCACAACTCTTGAAGATTTTTTATCTCCTAATGGTGAGTATTATCCTGCAGGAAGTATAGCGTGTGTCAATTATTCCGATCATGACAAGTATTATGTGGTTAGCGTATCACATAACAAAAAAACGGAAGCTATGCTTTTTGACATGGTAACCGGCAAGCAAGTTGATTTGCCCGAAACGCACGGCTCCAGGATTAAATTCATATACGTTTCATCGGATGAAAAATATGCGAACCTTGAGTTTTCTGACAGTACTAAAATGATTTTTGAGTTCAAAACGAAAAAAGAATACTCTCTGCCTCCGGGTGTGAAATCTTTGGATTTTTTATCAATTCCAGATTCGGTGTTTATTCTTTTTTGGGATAGCAACGCTAAAGTTTATAATTTTAAAAAGAGATTGTTAAAGGACGTAACTACAAACGTATATGGATTTAAAAAACTTTTTCCCGGGGATGATGTTTTTATCGTGTATGACGACGGAAAGATTGACTCTGATGATGCCAGTAGTGCTCTGTATTCTTTATATGCCAACAAGCTGGTTTCTTTAAATACAAAAAATGCTGTTGAACAATACGTTCATTCCAAAGGAGCCTCGCACCTGATCATTCATAAAACCAGATATTTCAATGATAATCTAATTTATGAAACCAAGGCTGGCAAGTTGGTTCCGATTAGTTTGGACAAATATAATGACAAACCATTCTTTTCAGCGGACGGTAGTACACTTGTTGTTTTCTCGCCGTCGAAAGTTGAATTATATAATTTGGTAAAACCTGTTAATGTTGAGACTGACGTTAATCGTATTTCTGCCGTTGGTTTAAAAAATGAGAAAAAAGAAACAATCATTGGAGTGCTGGAAAGTTTGCACTCTCAGGAAAAACCGCAAACGATTGAGTCTCTCATGAAAAATCTTGATAAATTGGCATTTCCTGTTAGAGAAGCAATAAAAATACTGAAAACTTTGAATTTATTAAAAGTAAAAAACACTGACAGAATGAATGGTGCTTTTTCATATGAGCTCAGTCCTATCCTAAAGGGATTGACAAATAAACAGATGCAAGCGATTTGTGGAATAAAAGAGATCAATAGAAAAATTAAACCCAATGATATGTGGCGAGTTCACTCTGAAATCATAAAAAAGATTCATGCGGTTATCCATGACGAAAACCTTCGTCTCGCGCCAGCGGTGTCTGAAGGAAAAGTTTTGTGGCACGTATTCGCGAATGAATTATTTTCTTATCAGGAACAAGCATCGAGTTTTCTAACAGATATAAATCAAATGTCCGAGGATAAAAACGGTTCTGAAAAAATAAGAATTTTGAACGGAAAAGAAAACTTGGGCGAGGTTTTAGAAAATCTTGCGAAAGATTCTAACAATATTGTTCATGTAATGATTAATGAAAAAACAAGTCTTGAGGATATTCCTGAGAAAATAAAAATCGCTATTTTTAACGGCGAACTTGGTGATTGCAGTCAGGTTATCGGTATGATGGCGGTTTCAAGAGCGCTTGCCATTGAAAACATAACGGAGCGCAATAAAGAGCTTTGCCGATTATTTCAACTTCTGACAGGTGAGCCCTTTACGGGGGAATTCCCCGAAACGAACGATCCCAAAATATTGGCAAGAGCCATTATTTTTAATCTGCCGGCAATTTTGGTTGTTGGTATCAATGAATTGCCAATTTTGAACGAGAGTACGATTTTTTATCTTAAACACGCGTAGTACTGGTTAACCGGTTATTCGGTTGGTCGGTTCGCTGGTTATTTGGTTGGCCGGTTGGTCGGTCATATAGCGGATCGTAGGGGCGGACCTGTGTGTCCGCCCGTGAATAATAGGGGGATTTCGTTTGGTTATAATCCATGACAATAGGCTTTCTGTGGAATACGCGCGGGCTCTTAAGGAAAAGTTACCCGGAGTTTTGTTTGTTCCTTTCCGGCCGGCGGAATTTCTTGCCCCGAAAGTGTACGAATCAATTCTATGTCATCCTGACATATATTTTTTTGAACTTGACGCAAAAACAATTATTCACGCGCCCTCTGTCGGGGAAAAATATCTTTCTGTGTTAGGGAAAAGCGGCTTAAACCTTATAAAGGGAAGCCAAGATCCTCAAGGAGAGTATCCGGATACGGCGTTATATAACGCGCTTAGAATCGCCGACGCGGTATTTTGTAACCCTCATTGCATTGACGCGATAGTTTTGGAAGAAATTAAAAAACGGAACTTAAAAATTATAGAAGTTTCTCAAGGGTATACGCGGTGTTCTATACTAAAAGTTAACGAGAAGGCTTTAATAACAGCGGATAAAGGTATTGCCGCCGGAGCTCGCGAAGTAGATATAGAGGTTTTGCTTATTTCTCCGGGAGCGGTTCATTTGCCGGGAGAAAAATATGGATTCATAGGCGGCGCGTGCGGAAAAACCCGTTCGGGAAAACTCATTTTTTTAGGAGATTTCAAACTGCATCCTCAGGCGGATAAAATAGAAGATTTTTTATTCAAACATTCCGTTCTCTATGTGGGAGCGGAACGCCTCCCGCTCTATGACGCGGGTGGGATGATCATCTGTGAACGGGGAATGGTAAGTTCATCCTCGTAGGTTGGGTTCTTTCCATCCTACGAGGTTGAACGAAGGTGAATGGTGAATAGTCAATCGTTAGGAGGATTTTAGAACGGGTATTACCGACCACCAACCTCGTAGGATAGTGGTGAGAAGAGCCACCACTAACCTACGAGGATGGTGGTTACGATTGGAGTAGAGAGTAAATAGTTTGTGGTAAGTTCATCCTCGTAGGTTGGGTTCTTTCCATCCTACGAGGTTGAACTTGGGGTATTTTGCTGGTTGTTCAAATAATAACCACAGCATGAGCCAACTCCGGGGAGACGCCCCTACAAAGAGGAGGCTATACATGAAAAAAGTAAATAGGATCTTATGTGTTATCGCCAGTATACTGTTTCTTGTAAACAACATTGCTTTTGGGGATATGAAGTTCGCGTCGATGAATCTTGCGGCTGAATCTCGCCTCGCGCCGATGAATACGCCGGAGTTTTTGGATATCGCGAAAATAACCGCTCGGATTCTGCTATTGCCGGATTTCCATTCATATGTTTTTACAGACGGAAGAAATTTGGTAGAAACTTTAACAAGCGCCCGGGATGGGATCACTAATAGAACAGGGATGCCGGATGTGGAGAGAAACGGAAACAGGTTAGCTTTTTATTTTCGTGATAGAGAGATATTGGATGATCAAAAAACCGTACTGATTCCCTGTTCAATACAAGACGACGGATTTAACAATGATGAAAATACACCTCGCTGGTATATTGCCTGTATCAGATCTCTCGATGGCAATAAAATAGACTGTAATTGTATAAAACCCCGCGACTGCGGCATGGAAAGTTTTGATCAGAAAAGTATCGGGACGATTTTAGAAAATCCGCCCGCGCGCGCTCTACTCGCGAAAAAACAAATGTCGCCGGAAGAAAAAGAATCTGTCGCGAGATTTGTTGAGCAAGAGAATAAAACGGACAAAATTATCGCGGACGCGATTTGGCGTAAAAAAGAAACAAGAATTGACGCGGAATCTACCTGCATACTGACGATTGAAAATTTTCTAAAGCATCTTGGGAACGGGAAGCTTAGAGAAGAATTTATGAACCTTGCGAAAAACCGGCAGATAATGGAGATTCCGGATCTTGAGAAACCTCACGCGGGAGGCGTAGGTATTTATTTGGCAGACGAATCAGTTTTTAATATGTCTCATAGAGAACAAATCGTTCATGAGCTTTTTGCCAAGTGCGGATTACTTCATGAGGAAAACGATCTAATGGTGAAAGTTTTTAATGAATGGTTTCTTGAGGCATCGGTTCTTGAAAATCGCGCATGGGAATACATGGTGCATAGTCTTAATGAAGATTTTATTTCTAAGAGGCTTGTCGAATGGGGTGACGAAAAGTTCTTTGAAAAAGCCAAAAACGCGAGTTTTGAAAACCGGTTGAAAGACCCGTATAAAATCGATTATTACGGAGATAATCAAAAGAAACTTTCAATAAAAGAACGCGCGGAGGAATATTTGAGAAAAAAGACAGAACCCGGCAAAGTCAGCATGATATTTTTGAGTGAATGGCAAAAAGAAACGGAATCTTTTGACCTGAAAGAGTCTTTGGATCTTCTGTACTCTTTATGTACGGGGTTCAATTCCGAGTACAGGATGGAATTTTTTTGTGGTAAGGATCATTTATTCTTCAGTTCTCTGCCTCACTTTGTTATTTACCGCTACGACGCGAAAGAACTCGTTGATGTGAAAGAAAAAAAGGAGATAATACAACGCTTTTTGCGGGAAGAATTCAAAAGAGATATATTGGCGGGCGAAGAATCAATCCTTCTGCAACTCATGGATTTTGATCCCACGGACGGTTTATCTAAACACTTAACAAAAAAAGACATCGCGGACCTTCTTCCGGAAGTATGTTTCGCGGCGGGTTCAGAGTTTGTTTTGGAAGATATCTTTAAAAATTCCGCGACGGTCAGAATAAATAATTACGCGAAACGCGTTAATAAACAGAAAAATTTATCAATGTCCGAAAAAGTCGGGATGAAAGCAAAATGGCGGATATCTTTAAGAGAGGCGCTTGGTGTTGCCGTCTCGGAGCGGATGCGGACCGAATCGCTTAGTGAAAATCCAATAGAAAGACGTGACAAAACCAAGGAAAAAATATTGCTTTACGAAGGTCTGGACAATACGACAATAATCGATACCGCCAGCCGTGAAATAAAAGCACTTTTGAGTTTAACAGATGAAAGTCCCGTGTTTTTCATGCCACAGGAATTAACGAACACAGAAAGATGTCAGGCTCTCACGGAAGAATACGTGGGTGCTAAATTTGTGCCGTTTAACCAGTATGATTCTCAGGATCTCGATAATCAGCTTAAAAAATATCCTGCTCGCAGGAAAGTTGTTGTCACGATAGACGCCGACTATAACAAGATAAAGCATGTTTATGAAAGCCATAAAAATCTTATGCCTCTCAACTTTAGTAGAGGAAATATAGAAGAGACGCTTAATAAAAACGCGCGGGACGAAAGTCGTAAAAACTTGGAAAAAACCGTCATAAGCATCGCGCTTTTAACAGGCGCGCTTCCGGCGGAAGATTATACGTCTGCCTGTAGTTTTTACATACTTTCTTCTTTGCTTAAGCTGGTTATCCCTGAGCGCGATATCGTGGAAACATACATAGAGAGTCTCGTTAATTTTGCCGCGGGCGATAGCGAAAAATTGAGTTTCTTGGTCGGAACCCAATTAAGACCGATAGAACCATATGACGTGCAAGAATTAAGTTTCATTGTAAAGACCCTGATCTCCGCCTAAAATAGGGACGTCACACATTATTAATTTATTCTCTTAATTAAATGGGAGACGTCCCTATTTAATAAAAACAATGATATAATACTTTTTATGCGGAATTTAATCAAAGATAAAAATAGTGATGTTTTGTACCGCAAGTGGCAGGCACCTGAGACGGGGGCGGTTCTGGTTCTGATACACGGGCTTGGCGCGCAGAGCGCCAGATGGGACGCGCTCGCGGAATTTTTTCTTAAAAATGAGATTTCGTCTTACGCTATTGAGCTTAAAGGATTCGGCCGGACGGAGTGCGAAAAGGGGCACGTCGATTCTTTCGATGTGTATTTTAATGATATTGAAGCGCTCGCGCGCGCCGCGCGCGCGGAACATCCCGGAAAGAAAGTTTTTATTCTTGGAGAAAGCCTGGGAGGGCTTATCGCTTTTCATGCGGCTTTGTTATATCCGGACATCTTTGACGGAACAATATTAATTTCGCCGGCCTTTTTAAGCCGATTGAAATTTTCTTTGATGGATTATGTACGTATATTCGGCGCGAATCTATATGATCCATGCCGCCGATTTAACATGCCTTTTGACTCCGGGATGTGTACCAGGGACGAAGATTATCAAACTTTGATGGATAATGACCCGGGAGAACACCGCCTTGCCACCGCGAAACTCTTATGGTGTACATTTGTTTTTCAAATAAGAAGTTTGTTTTGCGCCGCGAGATTCAAAAAACCGGTTTTGTTTTTACTTGCCGGAGAAGATTCGCTGGCAAGTCCGGCAGGCAGTAAGATTATCTGCAAAAAGATAAAAACAAAAGATAAGAAAATTATCGTTTATCCCGAAATGTGTCACGCGCTTTCGATAGAGCTCGGAAAAGAAAAAGTGTTCGGCGACATTCTGGATTGGATCAAAGAAGATATGAGAGAAAAATGAAAAAAAATATATTGGATTATAGTCTTACG
>CAYPYT010000032.1:0-11034 GCA_964415105.1 uncultured Planctomycetia bacterium
CGCAGGCGGGAATCTCTGTGACAGTACCCCTCATTTGAACGTTGACGAACTACTATTTTGTTCTTACGCCAAAATCCGGATTCTTTCCTGCCCTTTTTTTTCGTCTTTGAGTTCCGAATGGACCAAACGAATTCCGATGGATCCGGCAAAGTCCGTATTTCCGAATTGCTTCCATATGTTCACGCGTACCATATCCTTTATGTTTTTTAAATCCGTACTCAGGATATATCTCATCCATCTCGAGCATGATACGGTCTCTAAAAACTTTCGCGACAATCGAAGCGCAGGCAATCGAAATACTTAAACTTTCCCCCCTGATCAAACATTCGCGCGGTTCGGGAAGGGGTAAATCCATATTCCCGTCAACCAGCAAATAATCCGGTCTATTTTCAAGCTCGGCTACCGCCCTTTTCATTGCCAAGATAGTGGCCCTGAAAATGTTCACTTCATCTATTTCCTCTACGTCCGAGGAACCTATCCCTACCTCACATCTTTTAAAAATATCAATGAACGCTCTTTCCCTTCTACTTGCTGAAAGTTTTTTTGAATCGTCTATTCTCTCTTTAAAATCGGTTTGCCGAATGATCACGGCCGCCGCGACAACAGGCCCGGCCAAAGGCCCTCTCCCGGCTTCATCTATGCCGGCTACCGCCTTATACCCTTTTTTAAGCGCCCTTTGCTCATAAACAAACGTATCTTGTTTATTCGCTTTCAGTGCCTCTCTTTTTCTGGACAATTTTTTCCTTAACTTTAGACGCTTTTTTACCTTTTTTACTTCGAAGATAATACAATTTCGCCCGGCGTATTTTTCCGTGCTTTTTTATCACAATTTTTTCAATCGCAGGTGAATTAAGCGGAAAAATTCGTTCAACTCCTTCACCATAAGATATTCTCCTCACCGTAAAATTCCGACAAAGCCCCGTCCCTTTTGCTCCGATCACGATACCGCTGAATATCTGAATACGCGTTTTGTTTTCTTCTTTAATTTTGTAGTGTACATCGACGGCGTCACCGATGTTAAATTTCGCGGGGTTCTTCTTCATGTATTTTGCTTCAATATCTTTGATCTGCTGTCGCATTATTTCCTCCTGTTTGTTTCCGAAATCATTTTTTTTGTCCGCTTGAGCGTTTGAAATTTTAACTATTTGAGGGGTCGAGGAGTTTTCCGACCCCTTTCTACCGCTTCGTAGGGGCGGACCCATGTGTCCGCCCTTTTCTCTTTTCTTTTTTCTTTATTCGAATTATAAGGGCGCACACACGGGTGCGCCCCTACGGTATTAAAGGGGTCGGAAAACTCCCCGACCCCTCAACTATTTTTTAACAGATCCGGCCGGCGTAATTTTGTTTTGACCTTTGCTTGTTCTTGCCTCCACGCGTTTATTTTTTTCGGATCACCACTTAAAAGCACTTCAGGCACACGCATATTTTTATATTCCGCCGGGCGTGTATATTGCGGATATTCCAAAAGATCATTTTCAAACGATTCATCGATCAAGCAATCTTCGTCCCCTAAGACTCCCGGCACAAGCCTTATTACCGCGTCCGACACCGCCATGGCCGGAATTTCTCCGCAGGTAAGAATATAATCTCCAATAGACAGTTCCAGATCAACTAACTGCCTTATTCGTTCATCAAACCCTTCATAATGACCCGATATGAGTATGACTTGCTCATACCGCAGAAACTCTTTCGCGCAGTCCTCGTCAAACCGTTTGCCTTGCGGGGTCAAAAGCACTGTTATCGACTTCACATCATCGCCCGCGGAATTTTTAACAGCCGTGACGGCTTCGTCTATAGGCTCGACTTTCATCACCATTCCCACACCCCCGCCATAAGGTTTGTCATCTGCCGTACGGTGCTTATCGTGAGTATAGTCCCTTAAGTTATGCACACCAATTTCAACTAACCCTTTTTTTTGGGCTATTTTCATCATAGACGTGCCGAAAACATCTCCAAACATCTCCGGAAAAAGCGTAATAATATCAATTCTCATAAAACTTCCATTACAATTCTCTTTCCTCACCGCGAGAGGCAAACAGATCGAGTATGAACAACTCTACGGATCTGCCACTTAAAACCTGGTGAAAGATTTCCTATATTTCAAGCCGTTTAATGATGCTTCTTACGGTTTCTGAGGGTTGAGCCCCATTTTTCAACCAATATTCAACGCGCTCACGATCTAAAGCAATTTGATCCTTACCTTTTCTCGGATCATAATGCCCTAGTTCTTCCAGCGTTTTTCCATCACGTTTAGTTGATTTTGTAATCGCGACTATACGATAAAAAGGTTTTTTTTTCGTACCAAATGTTTTTAATCTCAAAACAACTGCCATTTTTTTTCCTCCTTATACAGGTTAGCCGGTTCGTTGGTTAGCCGGTTAGCCGGTTTGTTTTTTTACTGTCTTATATTCTTTTGATTTTCGCGCCAAGTGCCGAAAACTTTTCTTCAAGACGTTCATATCCTCTATCCAAATGATAGATCCTCGATATTTCGGTACGGCCATCGGCAACCAACCCCGCTAAAACTAATGCCGCGGACGCTCGGAGATCCGAAGCCATAACCGGAGCCCCATTAAGCTTATTCACACCTTTGATAATTGCCGTTGCCCCTTCCAGTATTATTTCAGCGCCCATACGATTAAGTTCACTTATATGAATGAATCTGTCAGGATAAACTTTCTCCGTAATTACGCTTATACCGTCACTTATGCTGAGAAGGCTCATCATCTGAGCTTGAAGATCCGTCGGAAAACCCGGATATGTCAGTGTAGTGACGTCTATTGCCCGGACATTTGACCGCGAACGGTATACATCCAATCCATTTGACCGCTCTTCTATTATCCCGCCGGCTTCTTCCAGCTTATCAATTAATGCCGCGTTATGTTCAAATCTTGCCGACTCAAGAAAGATTCTCCCGCCTGTAGCGACTGCCGCGATCATGTAGGTGCCCGCCTCGATCCTATCTGGAATAATCGAATACTTTACTCCTTTCAACTCGGAAACACCTTTTATCCTGATCGTTGGCGTCCCTTTTCCCTCAATTCGCGCCCCCATTAGAGTTAAAAAATCGGATAGATCCGTAAGTTCCGGTTCACACGCCGCGTTTTCGATTATAGTTTCGCCTTGGGCCAAAACTGCCGCCATAAGCGTATTTGCCGTAGCTAAAACACTGGAACCAAAATGCCCTCCAAGATATACGCGCCGGCCTTTTAACTTCTTCGCTTCCGCTAAAATATATCCGCCTTCCACGCGGATATTCGCTCCAAGCGCCCTTAATCCCTTCATATGCAGATCAACGGGCCTCGGACCTATTACACATCCTCCCGGAAACGAAACTTTAGCTTTTCCGTATTTCGCGAGAAGCGGCCCCAACACGGCAATTGACGCCCGCATAGTGCTGACTAATTCATAGGAAGCCGTTACATTTTTTACGCTACCCTTTAATACTTTGATTTCACCCGAGGATTTTTGAACTTCGCGACCTAACGCGTTCAAAATATCCAGCATCGTCCGAACGTCTTTCAGATCCGGAACATTTGAAATTACACATTCCTCATCCGTCAAAAGCGTGGCCGCGAGTATCGGCAGACAAGCATTCTTAGCCCCGCTTATGCTGACTGAACCTTCAAGCTTCCTTCCTCCATCAATAACCAATTTATCCATTATTAAAACCTGTTATGACCCGTTCATATCCGTTAAAATCTTTGAAACTTTTTATACCGCTAAACCCCTCCGACAGAAATTTGTTCTTCACCTTTTCGGCTTGGTCATAACCGATTTCAACAGCAAGAAACCCCCGCCGCGTCAATAAACGCGGACTGCCCGAAATAATTATATTCAAATAATCCATTCCCTCTTTACCGGCATATAGCGCCGAACGCGGTTCCGCTTTCACCCACGAATCAAGTTTTTTATAGTCCTTTTCCGATACATACGGAGGATTTGAAACAATACAATCAAAAAAATTATTATATTCTTCCGTAAAAAACGAAAACATATCGGATCTGACTAACTTAACTTTATCCGAGCATTCGAACTGTTTCAGATTTTCTTCAGCCACATTTAACGCTTCTTCGGAAATATCCGCGGCAATTATTTCGCACTTATCGATCAGTTTTATTATGCCAAGCGGGATAACCCCACTGCCTGTGCCGATATCAAGTATTTTGGGATTCGCCTTTCCATTTTTCCGGCACAACTCTACCGTTTTTTTAACCAAAAGTTCTGTTTCGGGACGCGGAATTAAAACCCTCCGGTCAACCTTAATCTCCATCCCCAGAAACAATGCCTTCCCCTCTTCATACTGTATCGGTATTGTATCGTTCATTTTTTAGTCTTTAGAACCCCCCGCCAGCATCGTAGTACTCCGTCAACGCTTAAATGAGGAGTATTTCATATTACAGATCCCCGCGTTCGCGAGGATGACAACAAAAGGGGGGTGTCATTCCCTCTCCCCTTGTGTCACTCCCTCGCCCCTTGTGTCACTCCCTCGCCCCTTGTGTCATTCCCGCGCCCCTTGTGTCATTCCCGCGCAGGCGGGAATCTCTGTGCCGGTACCCCTCATTTAAACCAACCTACGAGGTTGGTGGTTTGGGTGACAATAACAGGTTAACTGATCGTACAGGTTTCGTAAGACAAACGACTATTCCACTGCCGATAGTTTCAGTTTTCTGTCTTCCACTTCAATAGAGGCAAGAAATTCGTCAAGAGCCCCTTCTATGATATTTGCCAAATTATATACTGTCAGATTAATTCTGTGATCCGTAATTCTGTTTTCCGGAAAGTTATAAGTTCTAATTTTTTCCGAACGATCTCCGCTTCCGATTTGGCGTTTTCTATTGTCGGATCTTTCTTTTTGCTGGTCTTCCTGCTTTTTTTTCAATATGCGCGCTTTGAGAACGCGCATACCTTTTGCTTTATTTTTGTGCTGACTTCTTTCATCCTGACAGCTGACGATTATACCCGTCGGAATATGAGTTATCCTCACCGCGGAATCTGTCACATTTACATGTTGTCCGCCGGCGCCCGAAGACCGGAAAGAATCGATCTTTAGATCCTGACTCTTTATTTCAACTTCAACATCCTCAGCTTCAGGAAGCACCGCGACTGTCGCGGCTGAAGTATGTATCCTGCCGCTGGCTTCGGTCTCCGGAACACGCTGAACCCTGTGTGTTCCCATTTCAAATCTCAAAAATTTATAAACGTTTTGTCCCTCTATTGAAAAAATCACTTCTTTTATGCCGCCCATTTCCGATTCGTTTGAGCTTATTAAAGAAGTTTTCCACCCTTTACCGATGGCGTATCGTGTATACATTTTATAAAGATCCGCCGCGAATAAACTCGCTTCAACTCCACCGGTTCCCGCCCTTATTTCCATAATAACATTGCGCTTATAATCTTCGTTATCTTCAGATAATAAAAGCTCTTCCAGTTCTTTGACTTTATCCGACAGCGCGTTTAGCACAACATCCAGTTCGTTTCGCGCTAAAATGGAGTATTCACTTTTGGGATCTTCTTCATCAATTATATTTGTTAAATCGTTTTTTTCTTTTTCAAGCGCCGAATACTGATCATATACGGAGATCATTTGTTTAAGCACGGCATACTCTTTAGCCTTCACTTTATACTTTTCACGATCAGATAAAAGTTCGAGTGAGGAGAGTTCTTTTTCAAGTTCTTGATAACGTTTCTTTTTTGCTTTAAGTTTTTCAAACATAAATAATAACGGCGAAACCTTGCTCTTATTACTTTTTCGCGTTAAAACACGACTAAAACAGTAAAGTAACATGAACAAGGTCCGTCATAGTTGTTCCAATTCATTTTTATTGCCGGACCGGAGTCTATATCGCGCTTTTCGGCTTTTTATCAGCATAACGCTTTTGAAAGCGCTCGACCCTACCCGCGGAATCTACTAATTTTTGTTTACCGGTATAAAACGGATGACAGTTAGAACATATTTCAACATGGATATTAGCTTTTGTCGACCGTGTATGCACAGTATTTCCGCAAGCACAAACTATAGTCGTTTCCACATACTTTGGATGTATACCTTTCTTCACTTTTAACCCTCCTCTAATAATAAACACATAGTACTATTAAACTTACGCACAATGTAATCCCTTATTGTACTAAAAATCCAACAAAATTCAAGAAAAATAATCCAAAACCCCAAAAATCAACCTACGAGGTTGATTTCTTCACGGGCGCGTGCAGGAATCCGCCTCTACAAATTAAGACGCGCGCGGTATTGAATGTTTATATTTTGCTCATATTTTGCAAAAACTCTTTATTGGTTTTGGACTTTTGAAGCCGGTCTATGAGAAGCTGCATGGATTCTACCGTGTCAAGATCACTAAGCGCCTTACGCATCAGCCATATTTTTTTAAGTTCGTCATCCTTCACCAAAAGCTCTTCTTTTCGCGTATTTGAACGCTTAATGTCAATTGCCGGATAAATTCTGCGCTGAAAAAGGTTTCTATCAAGCTGGATTTCCATATTTCCCGTACCTTTAAATTCCTCAAAAATAACTTCATCCATACGGCTTCCGGTATCGATAAGCGCGGTCGCGATAATGGTCAAGCTTCCGCCTTCTTCAACATTACGCGCCGACCCGAAAAACCGTTTAGGTTTATGCAATGCATTAGCGTCAACTCCTCCGGAAAGAATTTTTCCCGAATGCGGCACTACGGTATTATACGCCCTGGCTAAACGTGTAATTGAATCCAGCAAAATAACAACATCATATTTATGTTCCACAAGCCGTTTCGCTTTTTTCAGAACTATTTCCGCGACTTGGGTATGGCGCTGGGCTTGTTCGTCAAATGTCGACGCGACAACTTCAGCATTAACCGACCTTTGCATATCGGTAACTTCTTCCGGACGTTCGTCAATAAGCAATATGATCAGTTTTACGTCCGGATAATTGGTCGTAATGCTGTTAGCGAACTTTTGAAGAAAAACCGTTTTCCCGCTGTATGGAGGAGCAACTATAAGACCTCTCTGCCCTTTTCCCACCGGCGTCAAAAGATCCATTACTCTCATGGAAATTTCATTCTGATTCGTTTCCAGAATAAATCTTTCTTCAGGATATAGAGGAGTTAAATTTTCGAAAAATATATTATTTTTCGCGGATTCCGGATTTCCGAAATTAACCGCTTCCACCTTTAAAAGCGCGAAATAACGCTCTCCTTCTTTAGGAGGTCTGATTTGACCGCTTATCGTATCACCTGTTCTTAAACTAAACCTGCGTATCTGCGACGGCGAAACATATATGTCATCAGGGCACGGCAGATAATTGTAATCCGGGCTTCTCAAAAAACCAAACCCGTCTTCCAGCACTTCAAGCACCCCTTCCCCATACGCTAATCCGTTTTTTTCGATTTTTGCCTGCAGTATTTTAAAAATAAGATCATGCTTTTTCATACCGCTAATCTCGTCGATCTTCAGTTTTTTCGCGAGCTCCGTAAGCTCGGCAATTTTCATACTCTTTAATTGTACAATATCCAGTTCTTTTTCTTTTCTTTCAATTTTTTCCATGTTTGTTCTACTCCTTTTTTCAAGTTATCCATTTTTTCGTTATTTTCTATAACATAATCGGCAAACTTCATTTTTTCAGAAAGGGGCATTTGATTCTGAATAATACTTTTCGCTTTTTTTTGAGAAATTCCCCGTCCACCGGCTTTTTCGATCTGATTTTTTTCTGAAGCTGAAACCAGAATTAAAACATCCACAAAACTATCCATTCCCGACTCAATTAAAAGAGGCGCGTCCACAATAACTATGCCGGACGCGTGCTCTTTAACTCGCGCTTTTATTTTTTTGATGATCTCCGGATGCAAAATACGGCAAAGCGCCTCCATGTCTTTTTTATTGTTAAAAACTCTATCCGATAATTTTTTTCGGATTATTTTTCCGTTTTCAGCAATATCCCCACCAAAAAAATCTATTATCTCTCCTTTGATCCGCGCGTTACTTTTCAAGAGATCGCGCGTGATCTTGTCCGCGTCAATTATCCGCGCGCCTTTTACGGCAAACATTTTCGCCGCGGTGGTTTTTCCTGAGGAAAACCCTCCTGTAAGCCCCGCGACGAGGCGCTTCTCACTTTTTTTCGACATATCATTTTGGGGTTTATCCGCCATAATTATATCAGACCCTTCGTCGCTTCACTCCTCAGGGTGAGGGGTCGTAACGCCCCGACCCCTCATATTTTAAGCTTTTCCATGTCAAGCCAGTTTTCCCCGGCCTTAACGTCAGCTTTAAGCGGCACCTTAAGTTCTATTACGTTTTCCATAATATCTTTTATTTTTTTTGCCGCTTCATCCAGTAAATTTTTCGGTATTTTAAAAACTAATTCGTCATGCACCTGAAGGATCATGCGAATCTCGCTGTTTTTAAAAGCCTCATGGCATTTTATCATCGCGAGTTTAATAATATCAGCGGCCGTACCCTGAACAGGCGTATTGATCGCGGCGCGTTCGGCAAACCCTTTCACTTTCTTATCAGGAACACCAAGTCCTGAAATATAACGTCTTCTTTTGAGAAGGGTTGTCACAAATCCGTCACTCACGGCTCTCTCAATTGTTTTGTCCATAAAAGAACTGATCCCGGGATACCTTTGAAAATATGCCTCAATAAACTTTTGAGCTTCTTCAAAACCAATATTCAGATCTTTTGCCAAACCGAATGAACTCATTCCGTAAACAATACCAAAATTAACTGTTTTCGCGATTCTCCGCATCTCGAGAGTTACATTTTCCCGGAGACAATCAAATATTAGCGATGCCGTGAACGTATGAATATCTTCCCCATTTTTAAACGCTTCTATCAAATTTTTGTCTTCAGATAAATGCGCCAGAATTCTGAGTTCTACCTGGGAATAATCCGCGGAAAGCAGTAATTTATTATCTCCCGCCGCTGTAAACGCCCGCCTTATACCCCTTCCCCGCTCAGTCTTTATCGGAATATTCTGCAAATTCGGCTCACTGGAAGAAAGACGCCCGGTAGCTGTTACCGCTTGGTTAAAACGTCCGTATATCTTAGAATCAACCGCCAGCTCGATTAAGGAATCATAATATCCCGTTTTAAGCTTATTAAGTTCTCTATATTCAAGTAAGATTTTCGGAAGTTCATGTTTCTCCGCCAAGAATTGAAGAGCAGATTCATTCGTCGAAAACCCTGTTTTTATTTTTTTTCCGGCGGGCAAATTAAGTTTGTCGTATAAAATAGTCTGAAGCTGTTTCGGCGAATTAATATTAAATTCCTCTCCCGCGAGAGAATATATTTTTTTTGACGCGGACAGCAATTCTTGAGATATATTGCGCGATTCGGTTTTCAGATATTCAAGATCAACATCCATCCCTTCCGTCTCCATGTCAAAAAGCACTTCAATTAAAGGCATTTCCACATCCTGAAAAAGCGAATCAAGTTCTTTTTCTTTAAGCAGTTTACCTTGAGCATGATAAAGACGTAAAATTATATCGCTTTCTTCCGAAGCGGAATTCATCTCATCGGTATTCGTCAACAGCTCCATAGTCGCCTGACCGTTTTTTTCCTGCCGGTCGGAACCTATCGAAAAATGAAGTTTATATCCCAAACACCTTATCGCCATGCCGGCCAGATCATATTTGGAACGAGCGGGATCAATTAAATAATCGGCTATCATTACATCAAAAATTATACCTT
The DNA here is from genome assembly GCA_964415105.1 of uncultured Planctomycetia bacterium. Taxonomy (GTDB): domain Bacteria; phylum Omnitrophota; class Gorgyraeia; order Tantalellales; family Tantalellaceae; genus BS750m-G21. The sequence continues at coordinate 9,682 of CAYPYT010000032.1, forward strand.
TTACTTTTATCCCCGCTTGCCGGAGAAGAAACATTTCTTTTTTCGCGTTACAGCATACTTTCCGAACGTTTTCATCTTCCAGCAATTCCTTTAAAAGTTCGCGGCTCTCATCATAGCCTGACTCTTCTTTCGGCAATAAAACATAATGCGCTTTGCCCCGGTCAAATGAAAATGAAACCGCTTTAATTTTTTTTTGACCGGTATGCTCAAAAACGCGAAATGCCGTGAAACTGCGAGTTTTTATTTCTTCACAAACATCTTTGATCTCACGCGCGCCGCTCTTCAAAACATATTCACCCAGATCAACTTCTTCGGGCAGAATTTCCTTTAAAAGTTTTTCAAATTCCAGTTCACGATATAACTCGATCAACCGATCGGTATCCATCCGCCCCAAACAAAGCCTTTTCATATCCGGCTCTATGGGAAGCGCCCTATCAAGGCACACCATCTCTCGGCTAAACCGCGCCATTTCCCTTCCTTCGAGAAGTTTCTTCTTCACGGATTCCGACGATATTTTGTCAATATTGGCATAAACGTTATCTACAGTGTGGTATTGACTGATAAGTTTCCCCGCCATAACGGCCCCTATCCCCTTTACTCCGGGGATATTGTCGCTCGCGTCACCCATAAATGCCATAAAATCAACCATTTCTCGAGGGTCAACACCGTATTTATCCCTCACCTCACGAGCTCCATACAGTTTGTCTTCACCCATATTCGGGCTAAGAACTTTTATATGCTCATCAATCAATTGCAATGCGTCTTTGTCTCCGGTAACGATCGTAACATCAAAATTAAGAGCTTTAACTTTTTCCGCCAAAGTCGCTATAATGTCATCGGCTTCATACCCTTCCATCTGAAATATTTCGATACCATACGCCGCTATAACTTCTTTAATTTTGGGGATTTGCCGCGCCAAATCATCCGGCATCGGTTTTCGGTTAATCTTATATTCCTTATATTTTTTGTGTCTAACCGTAGGGGCCGCTAAATCAAAAACTACCGCGAGCATTTTCGGCTCATATTCGCGCCTAATTTTCCTCAGCATATTAATGAATCCGTAAACGGCGTTGGTGGGAAATCCCGTAGAAGTATTCAAACTCTGTATCGCGTAAAAAGCCCTATAGCAAAGCGCATGCCCGTCAATTAAATAAATATTTTTTTCTTTTTCGTTCATTCTGCGAAAATTTCTGAAAAGTTAATATTACAAAAGGATGGAAATTCACATTTTCTCTATATTCAGATTGATACGCGGATATTCACTAAATAAATATGGATTCTCTCTCGGTAAGCTTCACCAGCGACATAGATTATAACGTTTTTTAATTAAATGTCAAGCCAAATCATAAAAAC
>CAYPYT010000033.1:0-1291 GCA_964415105.1 uncultured Planctomycetia bacterium
AGGTTATGTTTTTACATTTTGTCACAAACCTTGCTATCCCGGGCTTGACCCTAGGGTTGGCTCATGCTGTGGTTATTATTTGAACCACCAGCAAAATACCCCAAGTTCAACCTCGTAGGATGGTAGTAAAGAACACTACCAACCTACGAGGATGAACTTCCCATAAAACATTTACTCTCTACTCCAATCGTAACCACCAACCTCGTAGGTTTCAACCTACGAGGTTGAAACCTACGAGGTTGGTGGTGCACACTAATCTTCTCAGCATAAAGCAAGCTGAAGTTAAATATTAAAACTTGACCCCTTTATGCCGTCAATTATTCCAACTTTTGAGGCTGAAACTACTTTCTCCATCGGGGCCCATTAAATCCACCGGCGCCATTTTTACGTAATTATATTGGATCAGCGTCAAAACATTCCACATGCTGATATCTCTGCCCGCCAGCATCGTCCCATCAATATTAATTTCCGAGAACGCTTGAATACTTTTTATATCCTGAGACGCGTAAACCAATGCTTCATCCACGGAAAACCGTCCTCTGATCTTTATGTCGCCTCCCGCCGCCAAAATAACATTTTTATCTCCCGCTTTAAACTGAGTTAGAGAACCCGCGATAAGAATATCATCGGCGATTATACCTCCATTCAATGTACACGCACCCACGAAAACCGCGTTTCCTTCAACGTAAACTATACCGCCGGCAGGCGCGAGACTCGCGGAATTAAAAGTTTGGTTTGAATTGTAATAATCTCCGGAATCTATCGCGGTCTGTCTATATGAAGCTTTTAAATAATCAAAGGAAGGAAATGTTATCCTATTTTCGCCCTCATAAACTATCGCGGTATCGTCATTCGCGCCGTTTATAAATACATTATTATCCCACATATCGCCCGTTCCCTGATCATATCTTGTTCCTTCTTTCACTATACCCGTAGCCGACACGTCACCGGTAACAGTAAGAAGTGAAAACCAGGGGCTTGCTTTAAGATAAACGTTATTGTTCGCGTGAATATCTCCCGTAATATTCGCGTTTGCCACTAACGCGTTTATTTGAATATCATTTCCCGCGCCTGAGAAATAGTTTAACGCGGTCGGCGTATTATCGGCTATTTCCGCTGATACAATCTCCGAAACGCCTCCAACTGTCCCTGTTGAAATTATGAGGTGCCGGGCGCCGACTTGTGAAAAAACAACACTATATGACCCGATATCAAGAGCACCTACGAAGTCGGCTCTTGAGGCAAAACCATCGTTACGTATCTTTGCAAGCGCGTGGTTTACACCGGCTTC
>CAYPYT010000033.1:1391-3068 GCA_964415105.1 uncultured Planctomycetia bacterium
GTCTTTTGAAACACTTAGATGAACACTAAGCACCTTTACTAAATCCGTTCCGTCAATAGTGATCTTTGCCTGTCCATAATTATTTTTCTTAGCGATATCAGCCGTTATCGTGCATATTCTATCGTCACCGGGCCAGTCTATTGTGATGTCATCTACCCAGGGGGAAGAAACTTTCGTAACGTACGACTCCGGGAAATCATACGGCTCGGGAAGTGCTGTCTGCGCGGAAACATAATCCGCGTAGCTTAAAATACTGCCGGAATTTTCCCAATAAGGCTCCGCGGATAAACTCATTAAAAATTGAACATACCTGCCGCTTCCAATCGATAACGCCTGCGGGTTGGCTCCACTCGGAGTGATCGCGTCCCAGTCCGCCGCGCCGGTCATATACGCGCTGACAGACGCCCTCGCTTTAGCCTCAATATTTGTTCTTTCCGGTCGGTTTTCAGACCAACTCAATTGGTTATAAGAGGGAGAGGCCAAAGCGGTATCGAAAACCTGCGATTCGATTTGACCCGTTTTTTTTCCGGTATCAATACTTGCCGTGACAAAAACATCGTTTGACACAAGCGGCGCGTATATTCCGCCCCATACAGGTGTCCCTGCGGCATTTTCTATTCCGGGGCCCGTGAGATAGTATGCCTGCAGAGCAGTAGACTGCCAATAAGAGCACTCCGCCTGAGTTATATCTGAAATATAAAAGGAAATAAAATAATCCGAGTCAAGACCGTCTTCATCCTTTACAACCAAAGGAAAAGCTGTCCACTCGCTCCATGCTCCTCCATTCTGCGGCGCGGCGGATGAAATAATAACATCGGGAACGATATCACCGGTATCCGCGTCTTTAAAAAAAAGCTGTTGATGCCGATGATATTCTTGGATCGTTTTACCTGACGGATCTTCATTTTCAAGCCCGTCATAATCTTCCGAAGCGGCGTCATTACTTTTTCTCGTAATATATGCTTTTTCTATCTTGAGAGTCCCCGCGCTTGCCGATTTAAAAAGAACGCGTATCATATCAACCTGATCATCCGCTTCGTCGGGATCTATGTCCAGATAAGAATGGTTTATAACTGTCCGGATAACTACCGGCGTAAGCGGTATTAGAGAGGGATCCGGCGGATTAACATATCCGTCATGACCTTCTTCGGCGGCGTCTCCCGCCGCGGCATCCGCGAACCATGTTATTTCGCCTTGCTCTTCACCCTCAGGCACATCCAATCCGACTCGAACTTCTTCTTCCACGCATTCAGTATTGTTTAACGCGGCGCTATTAAACGCGGATTCCCGCCAAAGATCATAACTATCCGTACTTTCCATATAACTGCCTACCCCGCCGGCGGCCAGCTCAAGATAGTTATCGTTATTCCAAAGAGAATCGCATATTCTACCCGCCGCGCCTCCGCTTACGGTAAAACTTCCCGATGGAGCGAATGGAGAATTATAATATTCCATTTCCCTTATGCTTCCGGCAGGTTCTATTCTGATGTTGTCCACTCCAAGACTATAACCATTTGACGCGGTATTTTTACCCGTTACTTCCAACCGTATGGTGTGATCCCCGGGAGATAGACGCGCCCATCCGAACACAACCTGGTTTTCTTTTACAGGAGAAGGCGATTCATCATAAAAATCAATTACCGGAGCCAATGAAGAAATATCAAAAACATCCACATT
>CAYPYT010000033.1:3168-10837 GCA_964415105.1 uncultured Planctomycetia bacterium
CATCATAAAAATCAATTACCGGAGCCAATGAAGAAATATCAAAAACATCCACATTCTCCAGAAAATCCATATCCGTAGACGTTCCTCCCGAACCGGAGGAAACAACTGCCTCCATCTGGGCATATCTTTGAAGGGTTGTTTTTGTATTATCGCGCGGTTCAAAAACTGTCCGTCTTAAAGTATATTTGTCTTCCCCCGCGGGATATAGATGATATATTATCGTTTTATCCCAATCAATCTTGCCGTTAACGTCCAGAGTAAAAAATCCGTTCGCGTCAAGTTTTGCCACCGGCAAGCTTATCGCGCTGTAGGGCGCGCCTCCCGACGGATAAAAGGACATATGCGTAAGACTGGACAATCTCAAATCATTTTTTATGGTCTCCAGCGCTTTTACCATATCAATCCGTAAATAGGTTCGTTCCCGTTCCCCGGCCCAAGTTTGATAAGTAAACACCCATACTGACAATATGGCGGCTATAACCATAATTGATATAACGACAACAAACACTACTTCCGCTAAGGTAAACCCTTTTTTCTGCTTTAATAACTTCCACATAACCCGATCTCCCCGAATGAATGACATTTTACTACGAAACATCAGAAAACAAGGTTTCCATTACAATCGCTTCTCCCAAAAAAGTCATTTCTCCCGTTTCCGGGTCTAAAATGCTTCCGTCCATGTTTATTTTAACTCTTTTTATGGTGACTTTAACTTTTTGAAGGTGCGCGTTAGCGCTAAAATTCGAAATGACTTCTGTCGTGCGCAGATAATTTCCGTCAGGACTGATATTACCGTCGGCACCGATACGAACATCAGATTCTTCCGCGGCGGATATCTGGCTGAAATCTAAGCGTTTTAAGAGATCTACGCGTCTTTGCGCTAGATATGACGCGGTATAAACCGTATCCACTCTCCGGGAAAATACGGCACTTTGAGTCGCGAGAGCGCCCATTGACACCGCGGCGATAAGCACCAAAGCGGCCGCCGCGATCGCTTCAACCAGCGTCATCCCTTTTTGATCGTAAAAAACCGCGCGCATTGTCAAGCCCTCCCTCTACTCTACGAGCAAACCGGCAAACCATCTAACCAGCTAACCAGCTAACCATCTAACCGACTAACCGCCAAACCGGCAACCTACTTTTCTTCTAAGATCACTTCTTCGATATGTAGAGACAGATCTTCTTCAAGCTCTATTTTACAGCGATATTTACGCTGAATTCCGCTTAAGATCCTTGCCTGCTCCGAAATTAATGCTGTATTTACGTCAGGGTGAGAACTGATTCTTATATTTTTTATTTTATTTCCGCTTTGAGTAAGACGCCGCTCAAGTTTCCGGGCGGTTTCAATCGCGATAGTCTCTACACTTTTTATTTTTCCTTTGCCGGAGCAATAAGGACATTCCACGCGTGAGGCCCCTTCCAAACTTTTTCGCCGCCTTTGCCGCGTCATTTCCACCACGCCGAACTGAGAAATGGTACGCACATTTATCCGCGCCTTGTCCGGATGCAGTTCTTGCTGTAAGAGCTGAAAAACTTTATCCCTATGATCTTTTACATCCATATCAATAAAGTCGATAATAATAATACCCCCGATGTCTCTGAGCATTAACTGTCTCGGAATTTCTTTCGCGGCCTCCATGTTTGTTTTAAAAGCGGTATCTTCAAGACTTTCCCTGCCGACAAAACTGCCTGAATTCACGTCTATAACGACCACGCCTTCCGTCTGCTCAATGATAAGAGATCCTCCGCTTTTAAGCGCGACTTTTTTTTCAAAGATCTCATCGATTTTCTTTTCCAAATTGTATTTCTGAAATAGAGGCGTATTTCCGTTATATAATTTAACTTTCCTTCTTAAAGACGGCATAAAAGCTTTAAGAAACTGTAGGATCCGGACATACTCTTCTTTTGAATCGATAATAAGCTGGGTTACGTCTTCGGTGAAAACATCCCTTATCAAGCGAAGTACTATACCGTATTCTTCATACACCTTTACCGGCGGCTTTTGTTTTTCGGACATTGACTTGATTCTTTCCCATAAACCAATCAAATATTTCAGTTCATTTTCAAGTTCTTCCTCTGTTCGGTTTTCCGCCACCGTCCTGACAATACAACCCACTTTATTTAAGGAATTTATCTTGCTCAATATTTCTCGTATTCTTTTTCTCTCATTTCTATCTGTTATTCGCCGTGATATCCCGATATTGTTATCATACGGGGTTAAGACAAGATAACGTCCCGGAAGACTGATATACGTGGTAAGTCTGGGACCTTTAGTTCCGATTGCCTCTTTGACAACCTGCGCCATGACTTCTTCGCCTGACTTTAAAACATCTTTTATTTTCGCGTTGTGTTTTTTTCTTTGAGATTTAAACGCGGGGTCATCATCTTCCGACAACATTTCCCTAAGAACCGCGCTTTTGTCAATAACATCACTCACGTGGAGAAAACCATTCTTACTCAAACCGATATCAACAAACACAGCTTCAATCCCGGGAAGAACGGATTTTATCCGCCCTTTATAAATACTGCCGGCATAATGTTCTTTACTTTCCCTTTCCATGAAAAAATCCGAAAATTCACCCTTATTCAATATCGCGATACGTTTTTCCACCGGACCGATATTTACTAATATTAGTTTTTCGTTTTGCGCGGTTGGAAAAATAGTTTTTCTTTCTTTGTTTGATCTCATCTTATGTCATCCTTTCATACTTGGTTTGCCGATTAATCAGTTTAATGGTAATACCGGCTAACGAATTAATTGAACCCCCTTGGGGAGTTTGTTGTTAATTGTCAAAATTACTGTATCACGAGGCACTTCATGTGTAAGCCACAGAGACATTTCTTCCGCGTCACTTTCGATGCCTAATTTTAAAGCTTTGGGTATACTTATCTTTACCCTCGGAGAAAAACCTTTTGTCAGAACAAAAGGCACCCCGGCTCGACGAATGGCTCTTCTGAACATAAGCATAAGGTCAAGATGAGAGATATAGATCATCTCCCCCTTTTTTTCAAAAATAACGTCGTATTTTATCATTGTATTTGTGTGTACCAGAGCTCATGGAAACACATAGCGGCCTGAGGGAATGACAAAGTTCGGGAAAGTGTGCACAAATTGTCGAGCATAGAATGTTACAAGTAAAAACCAAATTGTAAATGTAAATAAAAAACTTTTTTATTAAATAACCTTAGGCCTTATAATTTTCTTCTCTCACACTTTTTCCGCGACCTTTCCCTTCTCCGCTTTTATCTCAAGCTTTCTAAAATCCAGCAATGGTTTACGCTTCTTTCCACCTCCCTTTTTCTTTTTGTCCGCGGCGTCTCCGGCGGCTTCCTTTTTTTTATAGTACTGTTCATATTTTTCACGCATATTTGAATCGTCGATAGATTCTTCACCGTCTTTTATGATATGCACGGTAACAAAGAATACAACTTCCGTTTTATCCACATTATCCTGTTTATACTTAACAAGTCCTCCCAATATCGGTATATCTCCGAAAATATCGCCGAGAATCGGAAGTTTGTGATCTTCTTTAGTTTTTGTCTCGCTTATAAGGCCTCCGATAAATATCGTTTCCCCGTCCTTGACCATAACCTGGGTATCAGCCTCTCTTGAATCATATGTCATCGCCACGGTATTCGCGCTACCGCTGACAGCTAATTCCTCAAATGAAAGAGAACTTGATACCTGCGGGCGAAGATTAACCATTATCTCGTTTTTTTCGTTAACATGAGGTGTAACTTCAAGAATAACTCCAACTTCGCGAGGGTCTTCTTCAAATTCCACGGTAACAACCGACGCGTCTTCAGTTGTTTTCTGTTGTTTTTGGAGGTAAATGTTACTTACCACCTTAATCACAGCCGGTTGGTTATTAAGCGTGGTTATATGCGGACTTGAAATAATCTTAGTATCGTCCCTTTCATCGATCAGTCTCAGCGTCGCGGTAAACTGTGTGAAATCAAGCGTTCCAAAAGAAAATAAATTCAGGGCATTTGTGGCGGTCGTAAACTCAGAGGGATTGATCCTCTGACCCACGGCGCTAAAAACGTCCACAATGGGAAAATTACCGGCACCGGTAAGACTCGTACCGTTCGAGGTAGACGCCGGATAATAATTGTTTTGTTTCGTAGGCAGAAAATTTAACGTTCCATCGTTCCTAAAAGGAAGCGTTATCGGTCGGCGGGCTCCGGAGGCGGAGACAACCGCGTTCCAATCAATACCAAACTGGTCGTTTTTGTCCAGCGTCACTTCAATAATTTTCGCGTCAAGCATAATTTGCGGCGTTTTTTTGTCTATTTGGGCAAGCATATTTTTGATGACACCCACTCTCGCGGGAATCGCGGTAACCACTATCGAGTTAACACTCGGAAGAAAAATAGCCCGTTCCCCGGTCGCGGAGATAAGGATCGAATTTATCGCCTTCATAAGCTGTGAAATATTGCGGTCCGTGCCTTCATCGTCCTCGTTATTTACATTATTCATATCATCTGTGCTCTGAATAATGTAATTCAACGGAATAACCGCGGTTATAGGCTCTTCCTTCTGCAAACTGCTTTTCGGCATTACCCTTATTATTCCCTTCTCGTCATCCCTGGAATACGCGAAGTCATAATTACGCGTAACAATATCAAGCGCGACTTCCCATGGTTTGTCTCTGAGCCGCATCGTGACCGTACCTTCCACTCCGGGGGAAGGGACGATATCCACCCCGCTTACTTCGGAAAGATACTGTAAAACCGTATGAATATCCACGTCCTTAAAGTTTACCGTTATATTTCCGGATTTAGGCAACGACAGGGAGACATCCTCATTAATGGGCACGGAGGGACTAAACGCTTCCGCGGAGGCGGAAGGCGGCTCGATCTGAGCATTCGAGTCAGTCCGCGATAGAAATACAGCGGCAAAAATTGTGACAATAAAAACGCCGCCGAATTTTGAAACTTTTTCAATTTTATTCATACATATCCTGTTCTCCAGATTAAAGCACTTATCCAAAATCGGATAACACCCGCCATCCGATTTTACTGATTTTCCTCATAAAGTTTTAATTCGTGTTTCTGACCGTTCAATTCAACCACGACACTATTCGTGCCGATCGATCCGATCAAAACCTGCTCAAAAGTATCACCTTCCGGTATAACTTCACCGTTTATAATGGCGCTTCGAGTACCATCAGGATTAATGACTATCCCCTGCAGAACAACATCATCAATCGAAATTATAGTCCCGCCTCCGCTTCTGATACCGACTTTTTTAGAAACACCTATAAGCGGAACAAAAGGATCACGCTGACCAGATGAATCATATTCGGAAGCAAAACTTATCCCCCGGCACTCTCTCGCGAGACCCGGGTCAAATACCGTAGAACAAAGTACTACAGCGATAATAAAAATATTTTTGTTACGACGCGATATAAACATACGTTTTTAGGTTTATGGTTACTTTATGTTTTCTCGGAATTTTGACATCACTTCGTATCAGTAAATCTTCGATAGTAATAAAACGTTCGGACTCCTCCAGATTACTGATGAAATCTCCAAGTTCGTGATATCCGCTTTCCGCGGTTATCACGATAGGCGCTTCCCTATAATATTCTCCGCTTTTATCAACCTTCGAAGCCGGCGCGGGAGTTATGCTTAATATTTTCACTCCGGACGCTTCCGCTGTTAAAGAAAGTTCTTCAAGAAATTGAGGAAGTTCTTTTTGTTCGGGAAGTCCGTCCGAATAACTCTCTATTTCGGAAGTCAGCTCCCCCAATTTCTTTGTTAAAACATCGATCCTGCCTATTCGCCCGTCCACCAGGCTTATCTTCTCTTTTAAATCTTTTATGCCGCTTAAAGTTTTGTTAAAAAAAGACCATTTCGGAATAAGCGCGAATATGAGGTATATGAGCAATAACGCCGCGGCAGTGCCCAAAACAAGATACCCCTGAAACTTTTTGATTTGCAATAGTTCTTTTACTCGGTCAGGTATTAACGCCTTAACGCGTTCGGCGGTCTCTTTTATTATCATTTTCAAATCGCGTTTATTTTCTTCCATAAAACTCCGAACATTGTTCGATCTTGGTTATTAAGATTCCTCAGGCGCCCTTAGCTTCCTTGAAATTACAGTACAACTTGAATAGCATGACTTCTTCTTCGGCAAATTCGCGTTTATTGATATTTTTCAATTCGATCGTTTCGAAGGAATCCGAAAACTCCTTAATTCCCTCCAAATTACTGATAAATTTTGACACTAACCGCGTCGCCTGTTCACTTTTTCCAAGAGCGTAGCCTTCGATCTCAATAAACCCTTTGTCTTTAGAAGAACCATTCGGTTTAGCTGATTTTAATTCAAACCCGGACACCCAAATATTCGGAATAACAGCCTGACTTAATCCTTCAAGCAATTTAGTCCAGTTCAGATCAGGTTTGGCGATTTTCCTTATTGCGGCAACCCTTTTTTCAAGAGACGAAATTTCATTCGTAAGCTTTTCTGTTTTTTCCCTCTCCGGCCGCATTGAATCCCATTTTTCATTCAGCACCGCCAAAGAATTTCTGCTGTTCATATCAAAAAAACCTAATATGAAATTTAACGCGATAAAGACAGCGAGCACTCCCGCGGCAATCGGCAAAGACGGAAGAGACGGTATTATCGCGGAATGCTTTTTTTTCTTTCGAAATTCCTTAGGCAACAAATTTAATTCAATCATAGGTCAAACTCTTTAGGAATAAGTTCCCTCGGCAAATATGCTCCGGATCAGACGTTAGAGATAACACTCTTCATTCTTTCCTAAGCGCCAACCCCGCGCAAACAGCGAATCGAGACGCCGCGGAACTAACATATTCAGGTGAAAGGTGTTCCGCTATCGCCAGATTTTCCATCGGGTTCCATTTTTTCATCTGAACTTTAAGATTTTTATTCAGGTACTCAAAAACACCTTCCTGTTCGATCATGCCGCCTGAACAATAAACTTCACTAATATTTTTTCCCTGCCTGTTCTCAAAATAGCTGAATGAAAGTTGTATCTCTTTGACCAAATCGTCAAGAACTGAACAAGTTGACTGAAAAACCCTTTCCGATTCTTCGCTGACCGGATCTAACTTATATTTTTCAGCCTCCTCCGGCCGGATAGACAAATCCCGGCTAATCGCCTCGGCAATATTTTTTCCAGCAAACTGTATCTGCCGTATAAATGAAGGCTCTTTTCCTGTCGAGACTAACAGGTCAGAGCGTGAATGTCCGAAATTGATCAAAGCGTAAGTTTTTTCCTCCAAAGATGGTTTACCTTCCCAAAAAGCGTTAAATACCGCGAAAGGATCCGTATCGATTATTCCAATCGTAAGACCCAAATCCCCGCAAACTTTTATCAAATCCTCAATTGAATTTTTTTTTGCCGCGGCTAAAATTACCCTCATTTGTCCCGTTTCCGAAACACCTTCGGAAATAACAAAATCGGTAACTACTTCACTTATGTTAAAAGGAATATATTTTTCAGCTTCGTAAACCAAAGCGTTTTCAAGCTCCTGCCGGCTCATTTTCGGAAAGTTTACAAATCTGACAACAACACCGGGTCCGGATATGGAGAGATTCACTTCGCGGGGACGAAAGTTCAATTCTTCAAACATTTTCTTTATGATATCCGTCTTTTCGTTAAGATCCGATTCTGGAGAAATTTTTTTCTCGCTTAAC
>CAYPYT010000034.1:0-10792 GCA_964415105.1 uncultured Planctomycetia bacterium
GGATAAAGAAAAAAGAAAAGAGAAAAGGGCGGACACATGGGTCCGCCCCTACGAAGAGGTAGAAAGGGATCATGAAAGGTTGGAAATGGATCGTCCAAAAATATCTGTTGTTGTAATAACAAAAAACGAGTCAGATAGAATCGAAAGGCTTTTAAAATCTGTGGCTTGGGCGGATGAAGTTATTGTCGTTGATGATGAGAGTACGGATAATACGCGGCAAATTTGCGAAGAGTTCGGGGCTAAAGTCATAGTGAATAAATTGGACGGAAATTTTCACCTGCAAAGAAATCTTGGGATACGGAATGCCTCCGGGGAGTGGATATTGCAGATGGACGCGGATGAAGAAGTGCCGCCGGAAACTGCCGAGGAGATTAGAAGGGCGATAAATGCTCCGGGCTCTTTCAGCGCTTTTATGATGTTAAGAAAAAATTTTATGTTCACTCATGCACTGCGTTACGGTGGCGCGTATAATTATGTCACTAAACTTTTTAAAAGATCCGAGGGATGTTATTCGGAAAAGATCCATGAGGTTCTCAACGTTTCCGGAGATACGGGAAAAATAGACGCTGAAATTTATCATTATCCGTATTCTTCCATACGCGGGATCCTGGATAAAATGAATTTTTATACGGACGCCGAAGCCGAAAAAGAGATAAAAGAACGAGGGGATATTTCCCTTAAAGAAATAAAATACCGCCTTACATGGAAAGCTCTTAAACTTTTTTGGAAACTTTACATAAAAAAGCAGGGATATAAAGACGGAATATACGGGCTCATCTGGTCGATCATTAACGTTATCGGTCCCGAAATAAGATGGCTCAAGATTTGGGAGAAGCAAATACAAGTTGCAGGTTGCAGGGTGCAAGTTGCAGGGGGCAGGGTACAGGACTCAAGTTTTCCGCCGAAGGCGGACCCGCCTCCGGCGGGAAAACCTGAACCCTGAAACTTGAACCTTGAACCTTGAATCTTGAAACTTGTAACTTGTAACTTGTACCCTGAAACTTGTACCCTGAACCCTGAAACCTGTAACCTGTAACCTGTACCTTGAATCTTGGACATGAAAACGATCGATTTAAATAATTTATCCGCGGAAGAACTTTTAAAACTTCGAATATCGGATTTGCCGCTTTCGATTAAGGGAACGTGGCTTGAAGAATGTATCGGTGAACTTTATAGAGAACTTGACGAGAAAGGTGTTGATTTTAAACCGGAATGCTATCTTGCCGATGAATGGCTCGCGCCGGACAAGGAACCTGTGATTGGGGTTCCTTTTTTTTTGGCGCATCCGGCGCTCTTAAAACTTGAACGGAAGATGATGTTTGAAGTCGAAGGAGGCACTAAAGAACAGTGTATGCGGCTTTTGCGGCATGAAGCGGGGCATGCTATAAATTATGCTTACCGCCTGTATCGAAAAAATAAGTGGCGTGAACTTTTCGGACCGTTTTCATCCGAATATGAAGATACCTACAGGTTCAGACCCTATTCGAAAAGTTTTGTAAGACATTTGGAAAAACATTACGCTCAGTGTCATCCTGATGAGGATTTCGCCGAAACGTTCGCTGTTTGGCTCTCGCCCGGCGATGCCTGGCGCGCTGAATATAAGACGGGTAAGGCAATAGATAAGCTTTTATATGTTGACACCCTTATGAAAAAAATAGGCAGAACCCGCGCGGTGGTTAAAATAGGGAAAAAACATTGGCGCTTGTCAAGTCTCAGGATAACGCTTAAAAAGCATTATAGAAAAAAACAGGATTTGTGGGCGGACGAATTTCCGGATTTCCATGACGTATTTTTAAAAAAAATATTTTCGGAACATTCTCTTGAAAATAAAGAGCTGACCAAAGCGGCGGATTTTATTAAAAGTTTTCGTAAAGGGATACTGAACTCCGCGGCGGTTTATACCGGCGAACGTAAATTTGTTATTAACGATCTTTTAAACGTGCTTACGTCCAGATGCGGAAAACTTAAATTGTATCTTACGGACGAGGAAACTGTTGTTTTGGTCGAGGTGACGGCGTATGTAACGTCCTTGGTTATGAATTATATGTATACAGGAAGGTTTAAGGGGCAAACATGAAAAAAAAATTGAATGTGTTAATGCTTTTTGACTGTGAGATTTCCAAGGAACGCGGATATGATTACAAAGAAGAGTTCCGAGGGGAAGATTGCCGGATCTATAGTGATATTTACAGCGCTTTAAAAAATAACGGACACGATGTAAGGCTGTTGGGGCTGAGGGACAATGTGCGTCCTCTTCTTGATGAAGTTGAAGAAAATCGTCCCGATGTCGTGTTCAATGCCGCGGATGTTTTTAAGGGCAAATCCATGTTTGATAAGAATATAGCGTGGCTTTTGGAAATGCTGGGTCTTGTTTATACCGGCGGCAGTCCCGCGAATCTATCGTTGTGTAATAACAAAGCACTTAGCAAGAAGATATTAAGTTTTCACAAAATTAAAGTGCCGAATTTTCGTTCTTTTTACAGAAAACGTCCCATAAAGCGTTCCAAGAAAAGAATGGATCTGCCTATGATCGTAAAACCTTTGTGTGAAGAAGCGTCCAGAGGAATTTCCTTAGCTTCGGTCATTGATACGGATGAGGCATTAAAAGAGAGGGTTCTTTTTATTCACGAGAATATGCGGATGGACGCGATAGGTGAAGAATATATAGACGGCAGAGAGTTCTATGTCAGTATGTTAGGCAATAAACGAATAGAAGCGCTTCCAATCAGAGAAATGAAATTCGGCCGGATCTCCGACGAAGAATCACGTATCGCGACTTACAAGGCGAAATGGGATAACAAATATCGAGAAAAATGGGGGATAAAAAATGTTTTCGCGGGACGTTTGCCCGGGGATTGGGAAGAAAAGATTATCGCGATATCGAAACGCGCGTACAGAGCTCTTAATCTGGACGGATACGCCCGTTTTGATGTACGTGTAACGCCCGAAGGCGAAGTATATGTCATCGAGGTAAACCTCAATCCCAGTTTGGAAAGGGAAGACGAATTTGAACGCTCCGCGAATAAAGCCGGCATATCCTTCGATGAACTGATCCAAAAGCTTATTGTTCTCGCCCTTGACGCGCGTTAAAGAAATAACTTTGTGTTACCTTGCAAATGTCTTTCGCTGACATTATATTGTTTTAATCCAGTTTTTGAAATTGATAACACGGTCTTTCTGAGCGGGATCAAAAAGGAAGGGTTCAATATCTTTGGTAAGTATTTTAAAATTGAGGGTATGGGATTTTTGTGTTAATTTTTCAATGAGTTCTTTTTTTGTTTTAATGTTTAACCGTTTTTTTAAAAATTTATAGTCAGGGTTGGTTTTGCCGCTTAAAAACACTACATCAAAAAAATCTCTTCCTTTTGGTCTTTTTCTTGTAAGACAAGCGCATATTTTCTGGGATAAAAGCAGGTTTAAGGGAACAATGTTTATGTACCGGAATATTCCGAATTTGTTCAGAAGATATTTTTCGGCTTTATAAGTGTATTTTTGCGGTTCGGTGTCAAGTTGTATCAGGATTTTTTGTCTTTTTTGACCGGATAATTCATTCTGGAAAAGTAGGCCCGGGAATTTTATGTAACAGTGAAATGCGCCTTTAAAGACATTTTCGATTTCTATGTTATACCCCTCTAACTGCAGTTCTTTTTCTATGGTTTCAGACACTTTCATGAAATCGGTTTTGCTGAGTCCAATGTTGTCGAAATCAAGATCTTCAGAAAATCTTGTACTATTGTGAATAATTCTTATCGCTGTTCCTCCAAGAAACACGAGTTTATTACTGTATTTTGTTGAAAAAATTATGTTAAGTATTTGATATTGTAGGTATTCCTTCAGAATGTTTTCTCTGTAAATTCGGAATTTTGGAGGATAATACGAGAGTATATCATTTAAATTTAACATCTAACACCTTCATGAGTTTGGATATCGATTTTAACAGACGATTATGAGAAAATATTCGCAAATATTTTTTCAATTTTGAAATGTTTAATAAGGTGATAAATATTTCGCGATTGACCCTGAGTTCTTCAATGGATTTCGTATCATTCAGATGAGGGTTCAGATATAAGTAATCTAATATTGTTTTTTCGGGATCGGAAATAAAGAAACTGTGAAAAGTTTCAGTATTTAACTGATATCCCCAGAATAGACGGTTGTGGATTGATCTGTAGTTAAAATTGGCGATATCGGTTTGAATGTTGCGAGTTTTTCTGGAAGTTATACCGGTGATTTGAAAAACAGCTTCAGGTATCAGTTCGTAGTAAGAAAGGGCAGATTCTAACCCAACATAAGAAGGACTATATATTTTATTTCCGATCATTCGAACGAAAGAATCATCTATTTCAGCGTCACTAAAAACATAAAAATTATTTGTAAGCTTTTTTATATAACCCTTTTTCTGCCATTCATACAGACGACGACGATCTATCGAACCGAAAAGATTTATTACATTTCTGATGTCGATTATATTATTTTTAGATAAGTTGGTTTTAATATCAATAAACTTCATGATGTTCCAATATATGGTTATATTTAACTAAATATATCATTAAAATTTAGGATTGTCAAGGTCCACAGCAAGATTTACACCGATTTTATACCGGCGTCATTCCCGCGAATAAAGCGGGCATATCTTTTAATGAACTGATCCAAAAACTCATTGTTCTTGCCTTTGGCGCGCGTTAAAAAACAACATTGCAGATGGGGCTGTCGCAAAATGCCTCAAAAGTGTCATTCCCCGCGGAAGCGGGAATCTATAACATTTTATATTTGTTAAAGTTACAGATACCCGCCTTCGCGAGGATGACAAAAGGGTGGTGTCATTCCCGCGCCCCATGTCATCCTCGTGCCCCTTGTTGTCATCCTCGCGAATGCGGGGATCTATAATACAAAATGGGCAGAAGGAAACCCTTCATTTAAGGAGTGACGGACCGGTAGATTCTATGTGGACAAATTGGAGCTATAGCTTTTTCAGTGCAACAATATGCATGTAAACTTGCATATAGTTAAACTATGATATGCTTTGACTATGAAGAATAGGCCATTTTGGAAAAATGCCATAGAAGAGAGGTTTAGGGAGAAATCGATTGTTTGGCTGACAGGCGTACGGCGTGCTGGCAAAACATTTCTTTGCAAGAGTTTTGCGGGAATAGATTATTTCGATTGTGAACTTCATAGCGTACGGCGTATGATGGAAGATCCCGAGCCGTTTTTAGAGAGCTTGCGCGGACGGCGGATAGTATTGGATGAGATTCATAGGTTGCCAAACCCTTCCGAAATATTGAAAATAGCCGCTGACCATTATCCTGATATACAGATTATAGCGACCGGATCATCAACTCTTAGCGCTTCGGCAAAATTTAAGGATACATTGACCGACAGAAAAAGAGAATTGTGGCTTACTCCTATGATAGCAAATGACTGCGAATCTTTTGGCAATGCCAATTTAAGGCATAGATTTCTACATGGCGGTTTACCACCTTTTTTTATTCATGCCGGATATCCGGAACGGAATTTCCAAGATTGGATAGACGCTTTTTGGGCTAAAGATATACAAGAATTATTCAGGCTTGAAAAGCGTTATTCTTTTCAGAAATTTTTCGAACTCATTATGGCTCAAAGCGGGGGTATCTTTGAGGCTAGTAGATTCGCCTCTCCCTGCGAAGTTAGTAGAACCACCATTTCTAATTATCTAAAAGTGATGGAAGCCACATTTACCGCGCATATTATCCGTCCTTTCAGTTCACGAAAACAAAATGAGATCATATCCGCGCCTAAAGTTTACGGTTTTGACACAGGGTTTGTTTGCTATTACCGGGGTTGGCATGAACTTAGAAATGACGATATGGGATATTTGTGGGAGCATTTTGTTTTAAATGAACTGTTTGCTCATCAGCAAACACCGAATATAGGTTATTGGAGAGATAAGCAGGCTCATGAGATAGATTTTGTGATAAATAGACCGGGACATCCGCCCCTGGCGATAGAGTGCAAATGGCGTGATAAGGATTTTGATCCGGCGAATATTAAAATTTTCTTAAGGCATTATCCTAAGGCGCGAGTGTATGTGATAGCGCATGATATAAACAGACCTTATGATCGCAAATATGACGGTTTTACCGTTAAGTTTATAAATCTAGCGAATCTGGAGATGATTTGTGGGGTGTAGGAGAATGTTCTCGCGCATTTCACTTAATCTTTCATTGGCAGTGTCGGGATTCACCATATTTAAACTCCTTGTAAAATTCTTTCATGAAGAGCGTTGTTGTATAACCTGCGGACAGGCTCTTCATCTATATACTTTTTTATCACGGAGACTTCAAAGTTTATTCTGTCAACTTTGTTTTCGCAGTACAAAAGGTAGTTATGTGCTGTGACTTCATACTTAAGCAATAAAGACGCGGAATGCAGGCTTACAATGTCAATCTTGGCGGGAAAGTATTCATCTAAATCTGAAGAGAGGACCGAGAGTTCCTTAAGAGATAGAGGATCCTGAGGTTCTTTTTTGAACAAAACGGCAATATCAAAATCACTTTGTTCGACATCATTGCCCTTTACTCGAGATCCAAAGAGATAGGCAAGTTTTATACTATGCTTCAGAAAAACATCATTATCTATACGCGGCACAAAATTCATATAGTCACCTTTTCCATATTTCGAATAATACCACAAGTGAAGACGAATATCAAAGTTTTTTATGTTGGGTGTTCATGTTGAGTGATACGTGTTTAGACTATTTTTGGGGACATATGAGATCCCGGGTCAAGCCCCATGGGCGGCTCATGCTGTGGTTATTATTTGAACCACCAGCAAAATACCCCAAGTTCAACCTCGTAGGATGGTAGTAAAGAACACTACCAACCTACGAGGATGAACTTGCCACAAACCATTTACTCTCTACTCCAATCGTAACCACCAACCTCGTAGGTTAGTGGTGGCTCCCCACACCACTATCCTGCGAGGTTGGTGGTGCGCGGAACGCCCACCATAACAAAATACCCCGAGTTCAACCTCGTTGGATGGGTTCAATTCGGCAAATTTTATTTCAAAAAATGTTTTCGCGTAAAAACTTTATTTGTTGTTATGGACAACATTGTATTTTGTTGTTGGTATGCTATACTGTATTTTGTTTAGTCAACCGTTCCGTTATAAATAGTAATGTGAGGAGGAGTAGATGAACAATAAAGTGCTGTTCGTAGAAATAGGGACACAAGGCTCATTAGAAGCAGAGTTATACTATTTGAACTAAACCCGGGTTTCTCATAAAAAGAGGGAATCGGGATTTTGCTTTTAAGAGAAGAAACTTTTGTTATAGCAAAGGCGTGGGAATAAGCAAAGAGGCGTGGAAATGGCAAAAAAAGAAAGAAAAGCTGCTACGGCTAATGGATTGTAATAAAAAAATTGACAATTCCCTCATATGTTATTTTAAAAATTTGCGCGTGAAATTGTGTTTCCAATAGTGTATACTTGGTTCGAGTTTTGAAAGGTCGATTGAAAATAATTGAGGGAGAATGAATTAATTATGGGGAAAACTAAAATACTGATAGTTGATGACAATCAGGATCTTGTCGCGGTATTGAAGGTGAGATTGGAAGCTTTTGGCTATAGGGTTGTGACAGCGGATGACGGACATAAGTGTATGGAAAAGGTTCGCGAAGAAAAACCCGACCTGATACTTTTGGATATTTTAATGCCGAGTATGGACGGTTTTCAGACATTGAAAGAACTTAAAGAAGACGCGAAAACAAAATCCATACCTGTTATTATGCTAACCGCCAAGGATCAGTTAAGTGATGTGGCTAAAGCCAATGACTTGGGCGCGCGGGACTATATCGTAAAACCCTTTGATTACAGGGTGATGCTGGAAAAGATCAAGAAAGTATTGAAGAATTGAAAATTAATCATCACGGAGGTGCACGTGTCGGAATTTCCCGAGGTAAAATTTGGGCAGGAAGAAATTAACGCGCAGGTTGTACGAATGATTCCCGAAGAAATTGCCCGCAAGTATAAGGTGATTGCCGTGAGATTGGAAGAGAATACTCTTTTTGTCGCTATGGCGGATCCGCTGAATTTGCCTTTAAGGGACGAATTGAAACTTCTGACCGGATGCAATATCTCTCCGCTCAAATCTTCTGAAAAAGAGATCACAAAAGCCATTGGATATTATTATAAAGCCGAGGAAATAAGTAAACAGGCGCTTATTGATATGCGTTTGGCGGAATTAAAGAAAACCGAAAAAACAAAGCACGCGGTCACCATAGACGAATCGCTTCCCGCCGCCGGACAGGTTCCGGTAGTGAAACTGCTGAATGATATTATTTCCGGCGGTATAAACTCCAGTGCCAGCGACATACATTTGGAACCGCAGGAACCCGAAATGGTGGTTAGATACAGAATAGACGGTTTACTTCATGACATTATGACGATTCCCAAACATATTGAGTCGGCGGTTGTCTCGCGGATAAAAGTGTTATCCAATATGAACATTGCCGAAAGACGCCGGCCTCAGGACGGGCATATTGTTTTAAAGAGGAACGGTCGTGAATATGATATGAGAGTGTCAACAATGCTTACTATAACCGGTGAAAAAACGGTTATGAGAATATTTGATAAGACAGCCATGCTTATCGGTTTGGAAGAGCTTGGCTTTACCTCTTCCGACGAGACACGTTTTAAGAAACTTATAAAACGGCCTTACGGGATCGTGCTTATCACCGGTCCTACCGGATGCGGAAAAACAACCACTTTATATGCTATATTACAACAGCTTAACGCGAAAGAGCGCAATATCATTACGATAGAAAACCCCGTTGAATATAAAATAAACAGGATAAATCAGGTGCAGGTGGATGAAGCTTCCAAGATGACTTTTGCTACGGGACTAAAAACAATATTGAGGCAGGATCCGGATATCATAATGGTCGGTGAAATAAGAGATAAAGAAACCGCCGAAATAGCTATGCAGGCGGCGCTTACGGGGCATCTTGTATTTAGTACGCTTCATACGAATGACGCCGCCGGCGCCATTACAAGACTGGTTGATATGGGCGTGGAGCCTTTTCTGGTTTCCGCCACCGTTATTGGGGCGGCGGCGCAAAGATTATGCCGTACGATTTGTCCCGAGTGTAAAGGAAAAAAATGCGGTGCTTGCTATGAGACCGGCTACAAAGGCAGAATAGGCGTATTTGAACTTATGACCGTATCCGAAAGCGTGCAGAATTTGATTTTGAATAAAGCCGATGTTCTCCAAATTAGAAAACAGGCCGAAAAAGAAGGAATGAAACCGCTCTCGGAAAACGGCGCGGAAAAAGTTGCCGCCGGAATTACGACAAAAGAAGAAATTGATAGAGTTGTTTATTGATTGAATGATCGCGTCAACACCAACATCCTCGTAGGTTGGTAGTGCTCTTTACTACCATCCTACGAGGTTGGTGGTGTCGTAATCTCGTAGGGGCGGACCCGCGTGTCCGCCCGAATGATGGCAATGAATTAAACGTGAAAGGGCGGACACATGGGTCCGCCCCTACGAAGTTGGGTGCGGAGGAATAGACAGGGGAAGTTTATGGCAGAACGCGTTAAAGGCGCATTTTTGGAATGGTCTAAAAATATTTTTGTTTTCACCCCTAAAAAAGTCGCGCTTGGAGATTTGGTGGTGTTTATAAGGCAGTTTTCTACGCTTATCAGTGCCGGCATCTCTATTACAAAATGTTTAAGCGCGTTAGAAAAACAGTCTGAGAACGTTGTTTTAAAAAAAGCCGCCGCGGGGATACGGATCGATATAGAAAACGGCTCTTCTTTGTCGGAAGCGATGGGAAAATATCCGGTTTTGTTTTCGGAATTCTTTATCGCGCTCATTAAGGCGGCGGAAGCGGCGGGTATTTTAGACAAAGTGCTTTTGCGTTTAGCCGATCATCTTGAAAAACAGGACAGTTTGCGCCGAACCGTCAGGAACGCTTTCAGTTATCCCGTAGTTGTGGGTGTGCTCTCGCTTTTAGTTGTCGGATTTTTGGTCATAGTGATAGTTCCGGTTTTTAGTGATATATACAGGCGTCTAGGTGTTACTCTTCCGACGCCCACGTTAGCTTTAGTCGTTATCAGTGATTTTGTAAGAAAATTTTGGTGGATAATATTAATTTTGGCGGCGGCGGGAATAGTTGGTTTGAAACGGGCGGTAAAAAATACTTTTTGCAGGGAAGTGATGGACAATATAAAGTTAAAATTGCCCGTTTTTGGCCGGCTTATCAGACGTTCGAGCGCGGCGCGTTTTATCAGGACTTTCGGAGATATGATCTCAAGCGGGATCATCATACAGGAATCTTTGAAAGTGGCGGATAAAGTCGCTGATAACAAAGCTGTTTCGGAAATCGTAAATAAGATGATCGAGAATGTCCAGAGCGGAAAATTGATTTCAGAAGCATTAAAAGACCAGAATATTTTTCCTCCATCAACTGTTCAGATGATAGCTTCCGGGGAAGAATCCGGCGCGCTTGATTATATGCTGGAAAAATCCGCCGACGCTTTGGAACGGGATGTGGATGATATCGTTAAAAGACTCGTAGTCAAGATCGAACCGATAATGACTTTTTTTATGGCGATATTAGTAGGATTTATAGCGATCGCGCTATACCTACCAATATTTGACGTGATCACCCAAATGACAGCGGCCGGGTAAGAGCCGTATATCGTATGTCGTATGTAGTATATCGCATCTTGAGGGTAGATGGTTACTCTAAATACTAAATAGGGACAGGGCAGATTCAAGTTCCTAATGCAACAGTTTGCCAAAAACCTC
>CAYPYT010000035.1:0-10746 GCA_964415105.1 uncultured Planctomycetia bacterium
TATCATCCGTTGTGCCCAAGATCTTTATCCCGTGTATTCTGGAACACATTTTGCCCGGATTGTCATCGATAAAACCTACCGGAGCATAATGTCTTTTTCGCGCGCTGATCAATTCTCTGGCAACCATCTCTCCGGCGCTCCCCGCGCCGACAATAAGCACTTTTTTAAGAGTCCCTTTGTACGCCTGGTGAAATTTCATTAAGATCCGCGGAAGAAAACGGGAACCGATCACGAAAAAAAGATATATCAAATAATCGATAAGAAGCACGGAACGTCCGATTTTAGCGCTTTCGGTAAAAAACGCCACCGCGATAAGGATCAATGTCGAGATCATACCCACACGAACGATATTTGCCGCTTCACTAAGACTGGCATATCGAAACGACCACCGATATACACCGAAAATATCGAACAAAACAATTTTAATAAAAGAAGCCCATATCGCGAAATATATGTACGCGTCCACAAGCATGGGAGACAACTGCCAGTCAAACCTTATTAAAAAAGCAAGCCCCATAGAAAGCCAGATCAAACCGACATCTATGGCAATCGTAATCAATTTTCTGAAATTCAGGTTTAATTTCATTTCAAACTTCTCCTTTTATGAAACATCAAAAATTATCTCCTTAAAAGTGTGAACCACGCGCGCGGCGTCATCTTCTTTTAAATTGCTGTAAAACGGAAGCGCGATAGTTCTCCCCGAGATAAATTCCGTGATAGGATAATCCCCTTTTTTATATCCGAATATTTTTTCATAAAACGGCTGAAGGTGAATAGGCGAAAAATAATTACTGCAGGCTATCCCCTTCTCCTTTAATTTTCCAATTATACAGTCCCTTTGTTCTTTTCTGAACTTTTTTTTCAATTTTACCACATACACAAACCAGCTCATTTTAACGTCTTTTGAAACATACGGCAAATCGATCTCTGATATATCCTTCAGCAAGGTGTTATATCTCTGGGCGGCATTATCCCGTTTATTCAAAATTTCGTTTATCCGTTCGAGCTGGGCGGTTCCCAAAGCGCAGTTAATATCACTTAAACGATAGTTAAATCCAAGCCGCTCATGCCGAAGCCATTCACTGCCGAGGCTTCTCCCCTGATTCCTCGAAGACTCGCAAAATTCCGCGACTTCAGTATCATCCGTAACAACCATTCCGCCTTCACCGGTCGTAATTTGTTTATTCGGATAAAAAGCGAAGGTACCGGCCGAACCGAACGAACCGGCTTTCCGGCCTTTATATTCGGAACCGATCGCTTCGCAACTGTCTTCGATCAGTTTTAATCCGTGTTTTTCGGCTATTAGTTCCAGCTTGTTCCACTCGGCGGGATGCCCGAACACATCCACCGCGAGAATCGCTTTTGTCTTTTCCGTTATACTCTTTTCGATCAGATCGGGATCGATGTTCAAAGTTTTCGGATCTATATCAACAAACACAGGGCGCGCGTTTTCGAATAAAACGCAATTAGCCGAGGCGATAAAACTGAACGGCGTCGTAATTACTTCATCCCCCCGGCCTATTCCCAAAGCTCTTACAATAAGATGCAAAGCGGAAGTTCCGCTATTAACCGCGATGGCGTATTTCGTGCCGACATATTCCGCCATTTTTTCCTCGAACTCCGGAAGTCTCGGACCGAGCGACAAGTATGGACTTTCCAGAACGCTTAAAACAGCTTTTTTTTCCTTTTCAGTTATGTCTGATCCTGAAAGAGGTATTTCTCTTCCGCAAGGTTTATTCATAATCTTTTACCACGCCTCCCTCGTCGTATAATCCCTTTCTTGATAACACTACCAATGGAGTCCTGACTAATATTTTAGCGTCAAGCCAAAGCGACCAGTTTTCGATATACCAAACATCCAGTTTAATTCTTTCCCGCCAGGAAATAAGATTTCTTCCGTTCACTTGAGCCCATCCGGTAATCCCGGGTTTAACAAGAAGCCTTTTTTTTTCGAATTCCGAATATTTTTCAACCTGATGCCGGAGCGCCGGACGCGGCCCTACCAGACTCATATCTCTTTTCAGAACATTAATAACTTGAGGAAGTTCATCCAAACTCCACGCGCGCAAAAATTTCCCCGCGCGTGTGATCCGAGAATCATCCTTTTCAATCGCGATTCCCGCGCCCATATTTGAGGCGCCCTGAACCATGCTTCTGAATTTATACGCCGTAAAATCCTTGCCGCCTTTCCCCACCCGCGTAAACGTAAAAAACACCGGTCCCTTAGAATCAAGTTTTATTAAAATCGCGATGATCAGAAAAAACGGACAGAGCATCACCAAAAACACCGCCGCCGCCGTAATATCAATCACATTTTTAAAGATCTTCCCCACATCCCTCTCCATTTCGCATCGCCAATGGTATTGATTGTTTTGCGCAAACCACTTGCAACCCCATCTTCGTAGGGGCGGACCCATGTGTCCGCCCTTTTCTCTTCGTGTTTGGTATAAGGGCGCACACACGGGTGCGCCCCTACGGTGTTGAACCACCAACCTCGCAAAGCAACCTACGAGGTTGTTTTAATCCTTTCAGCACTCAATCTCTTGTAAATCTCTATTTCTTTATCCAGAACCATTTCCTCGTTAAATTCTTCTTCGACCCGTTTTCGTCCGGCTTCTCCCATTTTTATGGCGAGCTTTTTATCTAACAATATTTCAGTGATCGCGCCGGCAAGTGGGTTAACTTCTCCTACGGGAACTATCTTTCCCGTCACTCCGCGCGCCACTTCTTCTCTTGAGCCGCGGATATCAGTCGCGACAACCGGTTTAGCCGATGCCATCGCCTCAAGAATACTCCGTGGCATACCTTCCCTGAAAGAAGGCAGAACAAAAACATCCATAAGAGCGTAAATCCGGGGCATATCGTTTCTTTGCCCGGCAAAAATAACATTTTCCTTTAAGTTGTTTTTCGCGATAATGTTCTTTATCTTCTCTTTCGTTCCTTTATCTCTGTCGCTTCCAAGCGTGTCCCCGGCAATAAGAAGTTTGACCGAAGGAACGTGTTTTTTTATGATCCCTACAGCCATTACAAGTTCTTCTATTCCTTTTTCCTTGACTATTCTTCCCGCGAACCCTACAACTTTATCTTCCTTTTTTATCCCGAAGGAAGAACGCAGTTTTTCATCCGGAGAGCCGGGCTTAAATTTATTTATATCAACACCGTTACTGATCCATACGGCATTTTGAGATAGAGAAATCCCTTCCTTGACCGCGGTCGCCCGATCCTCTCCGCTTTGAAGAAGCAGTATATTCGTACACGCGCGGCCAAGTATCTTCTCCATCCATATGACCAAACGTCTTTTTTCCTTTCGCATATTCTCATGGAAATAAAATCCATGCGCCGTATAAATAACAACCGGCGCGCGGGCCATTTTAGCGGCAATCCTGCCTAACATAGCCGCGAGAGGACTATGAACATGCACTATATCAAATTTTTCACTTTTTATTAATTTGTATAACGCTAAAATCGCTTTCAAATTAGAGATAGGCCTTATTTTCCTGCCGATATCAACCTTATTAATAACATAGCCGTCTTGTTTAAGCTCGTCAGTATATCTGCCCGGAGACGAAACAACTTGAACATTATACCCTTCTTTCTCCAACCTATCAATAAGGGGAAGCAATAAATATTTAATAGTGATGTCTACCGCCGTAACTTGCAGAACTTTTATTTTTTTTTCATTCATGGGGTTTGTCTATTTTAGTATAATGCTTACTTTTTCGCGAAAGATCATAATGGCGAATGCCAGCATTAAAGTTTTTAAATTAAACCTGTATTTCTCGAGAGATGTTTCTATTTCACTCTTTGCTTTTTCCATATCCTCCGCTCTCACGTGAGCTAACGCCTGCCTGTAATATACGTTTGAAATAAGCCTTTTTCGATAATTCTCCGGTAACTCCGGATTTCTTTCAAAAGCTTTTTCCAATACCATAAGCATTTCTCTTTTTGACTGTTCGAGATTCCGCGCGATATAACTATCGCTTTTTCTATACCCTGTCAAAGGAACAGGAATGTAGCCGGCTTGATACCGTTCCGCCAATCTAAGCCACATATCCCAATCGGCGGGGGTAAAGATCTTCTCATCAAAAAGACCTGTCTTTTCAAAACATGTTTTTCTGACAACAACTGTGGAATTACAGACAAAGTTTTTTTGAAGAAGTTTTTTTGATATCCATCCCGAGGGAACTTTTTGAAATCGCGGATAGCGCCCGCGCGAGCGGCCCTTTTCATCTATAAAATATACAGGAGTGTGAACAAACCCGAATCGCGGATTTTCATTAAAACATTCGACCGCTTTTTCTATCTTTCGCGGCAAATAGATATCGTCACAATCAATAAACGCCAAATACTCACCGCGCGCTTTCTTGATACCTAAATTCCGCGCGGCGCACGCGCCTCCGTTTTCTTTATAAATATACTCGATCCTGCCGGCATAAGAGGTCAATCTTTCTTTCGTATCATCCGTGGAGCCGTCATCGACCACAATTATTTCAATATTCCCATATGTTTGATCTAACACGCTTTCAACGGTTTTAACTGTTAGTTCCGCTTTATTATACGCGGGAATTATGACACTTACTTTTTTCATAATGAAACCTGCTCATTTCCCTTTCTCTCGCGTAGGATAAGGGCGGACACGCGGGTCCGCCCCTACGAAGAACCAACAAACCCCGCCAACATCCTCGGACCCGTTGTACGGGCACGACATGCCGTGCCCCTACGAATAACCAACAAACTCCGCCAACAAACTGCCTTACAATCCATTTCGCGCACCAATTTCGTAGGGGCGGACCCATGTGTCCGCCCTTATCTCTACTCTTCATTTAATTTTATATACTCTTCCAAAGATCTTTCCCACCGCGGCATATTGTTTAAGCCGATCAGATCCAGGTTATGATTATTTATCATTTCTGAACGCGCCCTGGGAGCGGGCAAGGGAAACCTATCCGAATTAACCGCCTCAACCTTCGCCTCCCCGGCAAGCCCCATAAACTCGACTATCCTGCACGCCATATCATATCGGTTACACGTACCTTTATTCGCCATATGATACAATCCATACTTTCCTGAACTAACAAGAAGCATAAGATTCGCGGCAAAATCTTTCGTAAAAGTCGGACTTCCGAACTTGTCGGAAACCGCTAAAAGATGTTTTTTCCCTTGTTTTAACTGCTGAACGATTTTATAAACAAACTTTTTGTCCAAATCCCATCCGCCGACCATCCATCCGGCTCTTACAATAAAGTATTCCGTAAGCGCTGTTTGAACAGCCTTCTCTCCGCGCAATTTACTCTCACCGTACACATTAACCGGATTCGTCACATCTGATTCTATTTGGGGCGAATCTTTTTTGCCGTCAAACACCGCGCCCGTACTTATGTACACAAGTTTAGCGCGGGTTTGTTCACACGCCTTTACCATATTTTCCGTACCGAGCGTATTCGACTTAAACGCGTGCTCCGGATCCTTCTCGCAAAGATCAACATCGGTTTCCGCGGCAAAATGAAAAATATAATCCGGCTTGACCTCTCCCGCGCGAGAGAGAACTTTATCCTCGCGCGTTACATCCAGCGCTTCAATGTCAGGAAGCCGTCGATTAATATCGGTTTTTACAATCTCGTGTCCATCCCGCGAAAGTACGGGTATAACCTCCGCGGCAAGCATTCCCGCCGCCCCGGTAAGCAAAATTCGCATAATAAAACCCCTCCCAATTTTTAAATAAATAGAGAGTCATCCCTATTTACGGTTTACAGCATATACAACGGACAGGCACAGGAGCCTGTCCGTTACTATTACCTATAATTATGGGTAATGGATAGCTTTGAAAAAGGGAGTCAGATAGATTTGGAAATTATTTCCAAAGTTTCTTATATCCATCTCAACTCTTTCTGAAATACAGCTATTTCTTTTATAATTGCCACGGATATACATAAAACTCACTTTTAGCGCGACCATCAATACCCACTATTCGATAACTCTTTGTACCATATTTTTCATCGAAATACTTTATCGCCTGTAAATTAGCCTGTTCAAAATTCAGTTTTGCTTCTATCGGTAACAACATATTTTTTATTTTCAGAACAAAATCAATTTCCTTTCTATCCTTTGTTCTCCAATAAAACACACTATTTTTCCCATATTTCTTAATTAATTCGGAAAAAACCGCCGTTTCAAACACGTTGCCTATAACTTGCTTCTGTAATTCTTTTAACCATAACATTTGCATAAGACCTGTGTCATAAAAATATATTTTCGGTGTTTTAGAAAGTTCAGAACGGATATTGTTATAATAAGGTTGAACCAATTTAATTACGTAAGTATTCTCCATGATAAATAAATATTTCTCAACTGTTTGTTTGGCGATTCCGCAAGTATTGGATAATTCTGTAACATTCAATAAATTTCCGCTTTGAGAAGCCAGAATTTCCAACAACTTATTAAACTTTCCGACCTCCTTTATGTCCGCCAAATCTCTGATATCCTTCTTTATGTAAGTATCAATAATCTGCTGAAGATATTTCTCTTTCTTTTTAACTTCAGATGTTAAAACAATTTTGGGATAGTTGCCGTAAAGAATAAATTTTTTGTACAGCTTTTTTAATTCCTCCGACTTTTTAGAAGTAAATATTTCTTTGTCATTAAAAGGATAGTCCTGAAACAGTAGAAATTCTTTAAACGAAAGAGGAAAAATCTCAAATTCCACAGTTCTACCCACCAAAGAATTCTTAAACTTGTTCTTAATATCAAAACTTGAAGAACCTGACACAATGAGCTTAATGTTTTTGTAATGATCGGCAATCAATTTCAAAAAGGATGAAGGATTGTTTAAATACTGAATCTCATCTATAAACACAAACACTTGTCTTTTGGATGAAACATTTTTTTCAACCGATATAAGCCCTTCCTCAATAAGGTGTTTTATAAACTCTTCATGCCCGGAATCTAACATTCTGACAAACCTTGAGTCTTCCAGATCAATGTAATACGTAATCTCATTCTTATCCCGCAAATAGTCGTTTAACCAGTAAAGTAGAGACGTTTTCCCTACCTGCCGTGCTCCATGCAAAACAAGAATATCATCCGTATAAAGATATTCAATAATTTCATCTACAATTGTTCGTCTATATATTTTTTTCAGCATTTTTCTCACCACCAATTTTTACTTAGAGTTTACTATAAGTTCAACCTAAAGTAAAGTCGAGTTTACTTTTAGTTTGCAGTTACGACCTCGAAGAGCGCTTATAATTACCGCAACATGCTCTGAACACAGGAGTTATATTAATTGCAAAAAAAATACCCAAAAGTAGCAGAGATCCCGGTCACCTTACCATCCCGGGCTTGACCCTGGATCTCTTATGAAACTCCATAGGGGCGCCTCATGAGGCGCCCCTACGAATATTTTTTCTCGTATACACACAAATTCCGTAGGGGCGCTTCGTGAAGCGCCCTTTTTTTGTGCAATTAATTGATTGTAATTGGTATTAGCAGGATTTGGAAATTATTTCTAACGTCTCCTTTATTCCTCTCAAATCTTTTACCATAAAACTGTTCCGACCGGAGGAAGACACCTCCAAATCCGCTTTCCTTTCAATAAAAAACACATCCGTCTCTTTCGCGGCGCGCCGGTCGCTCTCGGCGTCTCCGATATAGACTGCCTCTTTGGGTTTCAAGCGATGACGCTTCAAGATATCATTAATGATGTCCGGTTTTTCCTTGGGACTACCGTGCGCTTCTTTAAAATATTTATCTATGTTTCGCCCGCGAAGAATACCGTGCAGTTCTTCTTCGGGAGTACCCGAAGCGATAAAAAAATGGTAAAGACAGTTCGGCCCGGATAAAAATTCCAGCGCCCCTGCCACAAAGGGGGCTTCAAGTACTTTTTTCAGCACTATTTTTGAAAATTTTTCTCCAAGCTCAAGTTCTTCTTCCTTCGCGAGATGTATCTTAAGTATATTTTCGTAAAAATATCGGAATTTTACATACCTTGAAATACCCGCGTTCGTCAAATGGTATTCAATACCTTTTTGCGTTTTATCGGGATACGCGGAAAAAAGTTCCCGAAAAGCTTCCGTTTTAATATCCGCCGACTCAAGAATCACTCCGTCAAAATCAAAAATGACAGCTTTAATCATACGAAAGCACCGCCCTAACAGGCGCGCCGTCGGCGAGCTTTATTTTGAGCGGTAAACATATGAATTTGTAAAAACCTTCTTTCACATTTTTTAAAGCAAGGTTTTCAACTATCATAACATTCCTTCCTAAAAGCGCGCGATGAACCGGATGGGATTTGTTTTGAGAGGTTTCAATAGACATCCTTTCGGTGCCGACAATTTTAATTCCGCTCTCGAGCAGAAGTTCCGCGATTTCCGTGGTTAGGGCGGACTGATCTTCTTCACCCTTGATCAACACGCCTTTAATATTTTTTTTTCTTAATTTTTCAAAAAAACCTTTTTCCGAAAAAGCCGCCGACCCGGTAACAATCACATCCGAAATGAGAGTCTCAATACTTATCTCATCAACCGTTTTACCATCGTCAAAAATATGGCGAGGCGCGTCAATGTGAGTGCCGGTGTGACTGCCAAACGCGACCGAAAGCAGATTACAGGAGTCTCCCCTTTCGAGGGCTTTGAATACCTCAACTTTTACGTCAGGATCGGTTGGATATTTTTCCATACCGCTAAAAATAGGTTTCGTTATATCGATATATTTCATTTTTCCCCCAACGCGAAAAGTAAATTTTTCACCGCGTCAACTTCCATTTTTACGCGCGCCTCCTTCGCGTAAGATCCGATATGCGGCGTAAGTATTATGTTGTCGAGTTCCAGAAACGGACCTGAATACGGTTCATCGCCAAAAACGTCGAGAGCCGCGCCGGAAAGATGCCCTTTTTTCAGCGCTTCATAGAGCGCGGCTTCATCTACCGCGCCACCGCGGGACGCGTTAATAAGAACGCTCCCTTTTTTCATCAACCTCAACTCTTTCCCTCCGATAACCGCTCCCTTCTTCCCCGAAAATGACAAATGCAGAGTAACAATATCCGCCTCTTTTAAAAGTTCCGATAAACTTTTATTTTTGTATTCGGAATCGATACCGGGCTTGTCTTTCACATCGAAATAAATGATTCCCGCGCCAAAGGCGCTAATCAACCGCGCGACTTTCTGTCCAATACGACCGAACCCGATTATTCCCACATTTTTACCGAAAAGGAGATTGCCCATATTTTTTTCCCATTTTTTCAGGCGCACCAACCTATCCATTTTAGTGATCTTTCTTAAAATATTAAGGATCAAGCCAACCGTTAACTCCGCGACAGCTAAAGCGGGACCATCGGGAGTATTACACACTTTTATGCCTCTTTTCCCGGCCGCGCCGATATCGACATTATCCATTCCGCTTCCGCATCGAGATATCACCTTTAAAGTCTCTAACTTCTCAAAAAGACGCTCGTCAAGCGTTTCCGTGCCGGCAACAAGACCAAGTGCCCCCTTACCGTGTTCGGCTATTTCCTCAGAAGTCATTTTTCTTTTATAGGGATTAAGCTTAAAATTATACCCTTTCTGCTCTAAAAGCTCAAGAGGTTCCCTATCAAATTCCGCGAAAGTAGTCGTTGAAATAAAAACTTTTTTATTCATTCTTTCTCTCCTAAGATAATATTTTGGAACAAAATCCCCATTAACCCCGCCTTCAGTAAAAGAGCCCTGGTTACCTCAACCGTAATCCGGTATAAAAGGAAACACTAAAAACCAAATCTAATAGCAAAAGGAGGGTCCCCATAGAGTAATAGAATACAGCATGTTGGCTTGGATGTCGATAATAAAGGTTACCCATACACAAGACTTAACTATTCGTGTGTATGTGGTGGGGGGAAGGATCTATTTTGTCACACACCTCGCCATCCCGGCCTTGAGCCGGGATCTCTATTCTGCATTCAGAACAAATTTCCATCAGGGCAGATTATTTCCGCTATTTTCTCAACAAGTTCAGAATGTTTTTTTTCATAATCAGGATAAAGGGGTCCAAGAATCACGGATCAAGGAGACTACGCATGTTCCAGTTTTTCAGCTAACCACAGTTTAATTAAAGCTGACCGTGCTACTCCGATTCTACTGGCTTCTTCATCTATTCGATCTAAAAGTTTTTCAGGAAAATCAATATTTACTCTGCGAATCTTCCGATGAACTTTTGCCTTAGCAACATCTAAAAAATTCCACATATCTTCCCCTGCATCAAACTTTTTATCGAATTCCGCGGCAGTTATTTTTTTATTTTTATTCTGTTTTTTCATAATATCCTCTTTTTTCTTTATCTCTACTCCGTCGACAAGAAATTATTCTTACCTTTCCCCCTCGAAGAGTAAAAACACAAGAATATATCTTATTTTCAACCCTTCCAATAATAACAAACCTATCTTCTCCCTTGTTGATAGCTGGCAATATAAGAAAATCGTCATCCCATATACTCTTTGCCTTTTCAAAGCTTACGCCGTGTTTGCGGTTATTCGCTTGCGATTTTTTTACATCGTACTCAAATTTCATATCTAAAGTATACCATAATTATATGGTTTTGCAACCTTTTTCCTGACTTCACCAAAATAAAGGGGTCAAATCTTAATATTTTATTTGCGAGAAGAAGGGCGTTACGAAGAAGTAGGAAATTGAAAGGCGCGCTTAAGTTAAATATTATACCAATTACAAAAAATAATTACCCAAAAGGAGAAGAGATCCCGGCTCAAGGTCGGGATGGCAA